>NZ_JAFNMX010000001.1:309817-421127 GCF_026537015.1 Gilliamella sp. B2887
GACATTTAAAATGCATTATAAGATACCAACCGATACTAGCATTCCCACCTACAACGAAGATCAGCTGATGGTCATTTGGCGTGACATTACCGATAGTATCAGGATCAGGGAGAGTGCTTTTGACGATGAATAAAAAATACTCTAAAATATCAATTTAGATGAATAGGTTAATGAAAAAATAAGTGGCTATTTAGGTCGTTAACTTAAACTGTTGAAGTACTATTTATTTTTGGTTGAGTAATAACCATTGTTAATATCTGTAAAAATAGTATAACTTTGATACTTTTTTAAGTAAAATAAGTCTAAATAGCCTTTGTTAGATGAATAGTGAGATTTTACATGTCATTAAGAATCATCAAAAAACAAAATTATCTTATTGCCATATTAACAATAATTTTTTTATTAGGTTATTTTGTTAACTATTTGTTTGTTAACTTTAATTTATCTTCGCCTGTGATTCAGGCTTCACAGCACAACGCATTTATGCCAGCAGTAAGCAAGAAACCTAGCAATTATCATCTTTTAGCCAAAAAATCCAAATTTTTCTCAAATTGCATACATTTTAATCACTACTCATCTTGCAAGATACTCATTCCTGATATTAGATTTGATCCGGTGTTATTGCCCCATCGTGAACCGTATGTTTCCTATAACTTTGCGCCACAATACAAAGAATGTATTCCTGAATTAAAACCACCTAGAATCGCTTAATTACATATTTAATTTGTATTTATTCTAAAAGTTAGTTCAAGTAGTTATCAGTCAAGTGACCGTTTTGCGATCAGTTTTATCGTTACTAACAAAAGAGTCATTATTTTATTTTATTTGAATGAAGATGAAAGGTATATTATGAAACGTCGACATTTTTTATTAAATATTACCACTGCAATCAGTGGATTAGCGGTTACCAAAGCCTTTGCCAAAATGGACCACTCAACTATGAGTCATGCCATGTGCACAACAAATTCTGATGAATGTCAAAAGGGGGACAGTATGCACCACGAACATATGAGTATGAATATGAATATGAGCCATAACAACTCTCCACAAAAACTTTTACCTACTTCAGCATTACCACAAGGTCGAAATTTACCAGAATTAGTACACTTAAAAAATACTAGTGATAAACAAGGTACTTTCGAAGCAGATATTGAAGCTAAACCCGTTAAAATTAAATTAACACCAGAATTAACAACAGAATTTTGGGCATATAACAATAGTATTCCTGGCCCAGCAATTGAAGCGTTTGAAGGTGATAAAGTCAAAATAACCGTTAAAAATAGTTTACCGCAAGCAACCACTGTACATTGGCATGGTTTACTGATTCCATCCAATCAGGATGGCAATCCGCAAGACGCAATCCCAGCTGGTCATAGTCGAACTTATGAGTTTACGATTCCTGAAGGTAATTCAGGTACCTTCTGGTATCATCCTCATGGACATGAAACTGTTGCTGAACAAATTGCCCGTGGCTTAGCCGGAATATTTATTGTACGCAGTAAAAACGACCCTCTCGCCTCTTTACCTGAACAAAACTGGTTCTTTTCCGATTTAAAATTGACCGATAAAGGTGAAATTGCCGATAACTCAATGGTTGATTGGATGAATGGTCGTGAAGGACAATTTGTATTAATTAACGGTGCTTATCGTCCTAAAATCACGGTGAATACTGCAACCCGAGTACGTGTTTGGAATGCGTGTTCTGGACGTTATCTAAATTTATCCATACCGAACTGTGATGTTTATTTAGTCGGAACGGATGGAGGATTGATGCCTGAATCCATTAAACTAACTTCACCATTATTATTGTCACCAGCTGAACGTGCTGAATTAGTTATTGTACCAAAGAAATCTGGAGTCGTTTATTTACAATCAATTGGTTACGATCGTGGTAAAATGGGCAATGTCCCCCCAGAACAAGATATCATACTCGGAGAATTAGTCTTAACACAATCATCCTCAATTACTTTACCGTCAATCTTACGTGAATTACCAAAAGTAGGACAAGCAACTGCCCATAAATCACTAGAATATACAGAAGTGATGGATATGAAAGAACCGCGTGGTGGTATGCTATTTTTAATTAATGGCAAACGTCATGATATGCAACGTATTGATTTAGAGAGTAAAATTCATGAAATTGAAGAGTGGACAATTTTTAATAACTCTCATATGGATCATAATTTTCATATACATGGTGCGCAGTTTACCGCTGTTTCACATGAATTCGACGGTAAAACGACACGACCTGAATATGTGGCATTAAAAGATACCATTAATCTACGCCCACGTGAAAAAATCACTCTAAAAATTCAACAAAATATGCCGGGATTACGTATGTACCACTGCCATATAGTTGAACATGAAACATTGGGCATGATGGGACAATTAATGGTGAAATAGTTTGACTATCCCCTCCCTATTTTTAATCGCTGTTTATTAAAATTAGAAGGGGGGGAAGATTTTGTTAATAAAGAAAGTTCTCAGACAGAGTTTAAAGATTAGAATATTAGCTAATCGCTTTTTAAACTAATTTTAATCACAACTTTCAAGGTACAACTTATTACCATGCAAGTTTTGATCAATTTAAATTACTTTTTATTGATAATAGGTCTTATTAGGTTTATCCGCTTATCACTTCAGTACTTCAAATAATCGCTTAACTTGTTGTAATAATTATTTTTGATTTTGACAAAAAATGCTAATATACTGCCAAAATGATCATGATCAATTATTGGCAAAAAATCAGCAAACGCTTGATTATCAATACTGCTTTATCGCACTTATTATTAGGTGTGATTGCTGCTGGGTTTGGATTATGTCAAGAAAATGCTTTACCGGTACAATTGTCAACATCCCAAGTTGGCATCATTACTATTACCCTAATCGTACAAGATCATCAAGCGCCGATAACAACAAAAACACAAACATTAGCCTTATCACAAAAACCACAATTTTATAAGTCATTTACGCCATTAAATTACACTGAGATTAGTCCAAATACCATTATTCGATTATCACCAAATAATGGCATAAGAGCTGGACCCGATGCTACTGCTTGATGAGCCTACCGCTCAATGTATTTAAATTGTTGTATAAGGTATCAGCCTTACTATATCTATTAAAAAGAATAAGAGAAAAGTTATGTTATTAAAATTATTAACTAAAGTATTTGGTAGCCGCAATGAACGCGTATTAAAAATGATGCGTAAACGTGTTGAAAGAATTAATGCCCTTGAACCGCAAATGGAAGCATTAACTGATGAGGAACTTAAAGCTAAAACCACAGAATTTAAACAAAGAATTGCAGATGGTACTAAGTTAGATGACATTTTAGAAGAAGCTTTCGCCGTTGTACGCGAAGCAAGTAAGCGCGTTTTTGGTATGCGTCATTTTGATGTACAACTTATTGGTGGCATGGTTTTAAATGAACGTTGTATTGCTGAAATGCGTACTGGTGAAGGTAAAACGTTAACAGCAACCTTACCCGCTTATTTGAATGCCTTAACAGGTAAAGGGGTGCATGTTGTTACCGTCAATGACTACCTAGCACAACGCGATGCTGAAAATAATCGCCCACTATTTGAATTTTTAGGATTATCCGTTGGCATCAACTTACCTAATATGCCACCACACATTAAACGTGAAGCTTACAATGCCGATATTACTTATGGTACGAATAATGAATATGGCTTTGATTACTTACGTGACAATATGGTATTTACTAAAGATTCGCGCGTACAACGTCCATTACACTATGCATTAGTCGATGAGGTTGACTCAATTCTAATTGATGAAGCCAGAACACCACTTATCATTTCAGGACAAGCTGAAGATAGTTCAGACCGATATATTAGTGTCGATAAAATTATTCCATTTTTAGTGCAACAAGAAAAAGAAGATTCCGAACAATTCCAAGGTGATGGTGATTTTTCTATTGATGAAAAATCTCGTCAGGTAAACTTAACTGAACGGGGATTAGTGAAAGTTGAAGAGTTGCTTATTAAAAACGGTATTATGAGAGGTGACGAATCACTTTATGCACCCGGTAATATTGTATTAATGCATCATGTTAATGCCGCATTACGCGCTCATCACCTATTCCATAAAGATGTTGATTACATTGTTAGAGATAACGAAATCATTATCGTTGATGAACATACTGGTAGGACTATGGATGGTCGACGTTGGTCGGATGGTTTGCATCAAGCCGTTGAAGCCAAAGAACATGTTAAAATTCAAAATGAAAACCAAACATTAGCATCAATCACATTCCAAAACTATTTCCGTTTATATGAAAAACTAGCAGGGATGACAGGAACAGCTGATACTGAAGCCTTTGAATTCAATCAAATTTATGGTTTAGATACCATTGTTATTCCAACCAATCGCCCGATGGTACGCAAAGATCAACCTGATCTTGTCTATATGACTGAGAAAGAAAAAATCAATGCTATTGTAACTGATGTGAAAGCTTGTGTAGAGCGCGGACAACCTGTCTTAGTTGGGACAGCCTCAATTGAAAAATCTGAATTAGTTTCATCTGCTTTTAAAAAAGCAGGGATTAAGCATAACGTACTTAATGCTAAATTTCATGCTCAGGAAGCGGAAATCATCGCTCAAGCTGGTCGTAAAGGTGCCGTAACAATTGCCACCAATATGGCGGGTCGTGGTACTGATATTATGCTTGGCGGTAACTGGCAAAGCGAGATAGCGAAACTTGAAGAACCAACCCCTGAAGATATCGAAACAGCCAAACAAGCATGGCAAGCAAGACACGAAGAAGTCATTGCGCTTGGCGGACTTTATATTTTGGGTACTGAACGTCACGAATCCCGTCGTATAGATAACCAGTTACGCGGTCGTGCAGGTCGTCAAGGTGATCCGGGAGCATCACGTTTTTACTTATCACTGGAAGATCCGTTAATGCGTATTTTTGCTTCTGATCGTGTAGGCAATATGATGCGTAAACTTGGTATGAAAGAAGGTGAAGCCATTGAGCATCCTTGGGTAACTAAAGCCATTGCTAACGCTCAAAAGAAAGTTGAAAGTCGTAACTTTGATATTCGTAAACAGTTACTTGAATATGATGATGTTGCCAACGATCAACGTAAAGCAATTTATCGACAACGTAATGAATTACTCGATAATTCAGATATTAAAGAAACGATCAATTCAATCCGTGGTGATGTCTTTAACGCATTAATTGATCAATATATTCCACCGCAATCCATTGAAGAAATGTGGGATGTTGCAGGACTCGAAACAGCACTTAAAAACGATTTTGATTTAGATTTACCTATTGCTAAATGGTTAGATGAGGAACAAAATCTGCACGAGGAAACATTACGTGAACGTATTTTACAAATAGCACAAGATACCTATATCGAAAAAGAAAATATTGCTGGTTCTGAAGCATTTAGACAATTCGAAAAAAGTGTTATGTTACAAACACTCGATACTTTATGGAAAGAACATCTTGCGGCAATGGATTATTTACGTCAAGGGATTCATTTACGTGGTTATGCTCAAAAAGATCCAAAACAAGAATATAAACGCGAATCATTTAACATGTTTGCCAGCATGTTAGAATCGTTAAAATATGATGTAATTGGTATTTTAAGTCGTGTACAAATTCGTTCACAAGAAGAAGTCGATGAAGCTGAACGACAACGCCTAGCAGAAATGGAAAAATTAATGGCAAAGCAACAAACCAACCATGAAGAGGTAACTAGTATGGGTAGTGAAAGTAAAGACCAATCAGCTGGATCGTCATCACAACCAATCGTAAGGAACCAAACCAAAGTTGGACGTAATGATCCATGTCCTTGTGGCTCAGGTAAAAAATATAAACATTGTCATGGTGCTGTTCACTAAGGCAAAAATTTAGTATCATCAAATAATATTGATATTAAATAACCGATTAAACTCGGTACTTACATTATCAGGGAAAGTAGCCACTTTCCCTGATGTTGATAACAAATAGACAGGATTATGAAAAAACATACTGAAATTGCTGTAGGTATAATTCGTTCACAAGATTGTCAGATCTTTATAACTCAACGCGGTGAAGACTCACATCTTGCTGGTTTTTGGGAATTTCCAGGTGGCAAGATTGAAGTAGGTGAAACCCCATTTCAAACCTTACAACGTGAAATAGCTGAAGAAGTTGATATCCAAATTCATCAAGCCCAATTTTTAAATATTTTTAAACACAGTTATGATGATCGTCATATCACTATTCATGCTTACCTCGTTGAAGAATGGGACGGCGTACCATTTGCTAAAGAAGGCCAACCTAGCCGTTGGATTGATCAACAAGATCTCAATGCTGACGAATTTCCAGATGCCAATAGACCGATCATTGAAATGCTTAAGAATCTAGATAAACAAATTTGATTTATTTGTCTGTTGGCTTTAAATAGCTTTGAATGTTTTTGAAGCTAGGGTGCTTTTTGTTTTTTTATCATATTAAAACTCTCTAATTTACTTATTCACTTTTGCAAAACGATGTCATCATCATGATTCTATATCATAATATTCACCAAAATTCTCTTTTTTATACTGAAACGTTTGCATTACCTGAAACGTTTTAACAAAATCAGAATTAAACAATTTAGATTGATTAATCCTAAAAATCATAAGGTTCAATATTTGTTTAATTGGCTAAAAAAGGTCTAATTTCTGTCTGTTTTTTAATATCACAATCAAAAAAATGACTATATTGGTAAATGGATTTAAGGTTTAACCATATGAAAGAATATAAAGTAGTACTCTATCGAGAAGGTACGTTATCTTCATTGCTTTAGGTATAGCTAACGCTAATCCAGTAAAATTGTCTGATTTTTTAAATAAATATGCAGTTCAAGGTTGGCAAGTTGTTACTATGGAAACAGACATACGTCGTTTGTTTCTATTTTGGCGTAGAGAAGCTTACTTAGTTATCATGGAACGTGAAGGCAACGAAATTAAACAAAACTTTTTCTAACCGGACAATTATGAAAGGAATCAATATCCCTAATAACTTTATTGATTCCTGATAATAAATAGATCCAATCAATAATCAATCTTAAAAGTTAGCAAGTCAAAAAAATAACTTTTGTCAAAAAGTTTCAGGTAATGCAAACGTTTCAGTATAAAAATTTACTTTTTGCATTGTAATTTTTGCTCAGCTAACGCTAAAAATACAATACCAATAATAATACATAGTCCACCAAGCAAACGAGTTAACGTTATATGTTCATTAAACACAATTATTGAAACTAGCATAACCGTCACCACTTGTAGATGAGAAGCAGCAAAAGCTGGTCCTACCGGCGCATTTTTTAATAAAACCATCCAAGTCATAAATGCACCAGTGTAGCCTAAAATTACCAAATAGACCCATCCATGACTAAAAATACGAATTAACCAATCGAAACTTATTTCAAATGGTAAAGCTGATAATGCGGTTAATTTGAAAGTAGTTTGACCAAACGTATCAAAAAACAATAATAAGATAAAACCAATGATATAAAATTTTTTCATTAAGTCAGTCCCACTAATATCACGCCGATAGTGATAAACAATATACCGATAAGACGAAATGCTGTTAGATGTTCTTTGAATAAGATGCGTCCAGCAACCATAACCGTGATGATATTAAACGATCCTAATAAAATACCTTGCGATAATGGAACTTCACTTAAAAAAGCCAGCCAAAAAATAAAACCAACAAAATAAGTACCAAAACCTAACCAAAGCCAGAAATTACCAAACAATTTTTGCCAATAATATAAACCTTGTTGATGTTTTGAAGTTATCGCGGCATATTTAAATGCAATTTGTCCGACAGTATCACAAAATAAATTAACAAACCAAAGAATAATAATTAAGGCTGACATGACTGACAAATTCCATGGATTTCAAGCACACTATGTTTTATTAAAAACTCATTTTGTTGCGCTAACTGCTTAAGTTGTGTTTCTATATCTTGAGAATGTTTTTCAATAATCTGTTGACACTTATCACAAATAAACAGTATGGAAATATGTTCTGGATCATGAAAATTTGGACAAATAATAAAACTATTAGACGATTCTACTTTATGGATAAAACCTTGTTCAAGCAAAAATTCCAATGCACGATAAATTGTTGGCGGTTTTGCTTTTGGTTCACTGACTTTAAGCAAATCTAAAAGATCATATGCACTCATTGCCTTATTTGCTTTGAGCATAATGCCTAACACAGTTCGACGCTGTGTTGTTAATTTAATCCCACGCTTCTTGCATAAATTTTCTATTTTTTCAATTAGCAGATTAAGCATTGTGTTTCCTTTGCTTCATAAACTATTTTTTTGCTGCTCTTCTTCGTCTGATTTCTTTAGGATCATTAATTAATGGGCGATAAATTTCAATACGATCACCATTTTTCACCAAATCATTAAGATCACAACGTTTGCCATAAATACCAATCAAATGCCCATCCAATTTTATCTGACATATTGATAAGATATTGGATTTTGTAATTGCTTGCAAGACATTCGTTTGCTCATCAACATCGCAAGTAATGATGGTTGGATTATTTGGTAGCGCATAAACAACTTGAATACTGTTCATCTTAATAAATCTGCCTTGCTCTTTGTGAAAATGCATTAACCATGTTAGACATCACCTCTTTAAAAACTGGAGTGAACGCTATATCAAGTAATTTATTTTTGAATTCAAAATCCAAATCGAAACTAATTTTACTTTTGTGTTCACCTAATGCAGTAAATTGCCATTTTCCCGATAAGTATTTAAATGGGCCGTCTAACAAACTCATTTCGATAGAATGAGGCTGATTAATTTTGTTTAATGTTGTAAAAGATTTCTTAAACCCTAATTTTTCAACTTCAATAAATGCGGCCATTAAATTATCTTGTTTTCTAATAATGCCAGTTGCGATACAATCAGGTACAAATTCTGGATAGTGAGTAATATCATTGACCAAAGTAAACATTTGCTCAATTGAATAAGGCTCGATAACCTCGTGAAAAACATGTGCCATAATAATAAAATGAAAAGTTAAAATTAATGGCATATAGTACCACGTAACTTTATAATATCGCACATTATGACTAAGAAAAAATCACACAAGCCGGGTTCGGCAACTATAGCACTAAATAAACGCGCACGCCATGAGTACTTTATTGAACAAGAAATCGAGGCAGGACTATCCCTGCAAGGCTGGGAAGTAAAATCATTACGTGCAGGTAAAGCCAACATAAGTGATAGCTATGTTTTACTTAAAGATGGTGAAGCATGGTTATTTGGCGCAACAATTACACCATTAAATGTTGCATCAACACATGTAATATGTGAGCCTATGCGCAATCGAAAATTGTTATTAAATGAACGTGAGCTCAACTCATTATTTGGTCAAATCAATCGCCAAGGTTATACTGTTGTCGCCCTTTCTTTATATTGGAAAAATGCTTGGGCGAAAGTAAAAATTGGTGTGGCGAAAGGTAAAAAAGAGTACGATAAACGCTCCGATATTAAAGAGCGTCAATGGCAGGTTGATAAAGCCCGTATTATGAAAAACGCCAATCGTTAATCATTGCGTGATTCATCGCGCTATGCTCAACTTAATGATGGCGTATTATTTGTGGTTTGATAAAAATTGCAGGGTTTTTTAACTCATTAAAGTTAAGTAAATTATCGATAACATCAACACAAACATGCGCCATACTTTGAAAATCCTGCGCAATTGCATCAATCGGGTAATAAGAGTAATCTAAATAAATATTGTAGTCATAAGAACATAAGCAAATTTTTTTTGGATCGAGCTTGATTTCCACCAAATAACTAAGCACTTCTTGTAACAAATTTCCTGATGGTGTAAAAATCGCTTTTGGTAATCGCCCTAATTTGTGATGTAAATTTTTTAGTAATTCGTATCCTTTATTGGGACAATAATCATCACTGACTAGCCAATGTGGATTAACGGTTAAACCAGCTTTATTCAGACCTTGCTTAAATCCTTCAAGCCTTGCATCAATCGATGTCAATTGTGTATCACAGCCAATAAAATAAAACTCATCTAATTGTTCGGCATAAGGTCGAATTAATTCAGCAACTGAATGCAATGATTCACTTGTAATAAAAGGTAATGAGGTGTCTTTAAGATAGCGGTCAAAAAACAGAACCGGAGTGTGTTGGTTAATACTCACATAAAATTCATCACTGTCTAAAGATGTCACCACAATCATCGCATCCACTTTGCGTTCAACTAAATTTTGGGCGACATTCACTTCGACATCTTTATTATAATGACTGCACGTAATTAATAATTGAATGTTTTTTTGCCGAAATGATGCTTCTAAATGATGCAAAAACATTGAAAAAAAAGAATTCGACATATCAGGAACAATCACACCCACCGTATTGGTACTGTTAGCTTTTATCAAACATTGACGAATATGAGATTGATCACTATATTGCTGAGCAATGGCTAATACCCGTTGTCGTGTGTGCGGTGAAATACGATATTTTTTGTCTCGTTTATTAAAAATATGACTGACGGTCGTTGCCGACACGCCAGCCAAACGAGCAATATCATTAATTTTTATTTTATTACTCGCCATTTACTCATCTCTCAATTATCGTGGTGTACGTTGTTGTTTATTCGGAAATACCGGATTATGGTTTTCCGATGGACTTTGATACCAATAAGCAACACTGGCAATATCATCACAACGTTCATATAATCTTATATCATCATTACCAATTTGTTGGAATGCAAGTTTGATATTTTTATGGAATGCGATTGGATCGGGTAAATGCCAACGATATAAGCCATGCATAGGTAGGCTATCATCACCAAAACCGTGTACGGGGTTAGAATCTCCTGTTTGAAAAAAATCACGCGTTGCATCACGATTGGTTTGATATGGATACCCCATAAATAACGTTTGGAAACATTTAGCCTTTGGCCGACCTTGAGTATCTCGGTTATGAAATGCCCATGCACCACCAAAATAGTCTTCTGAACCGGTTGAATGCTGAGTTGGGTAATTGCTATCATCATCTAGATAAAACTTAAACTCACCTTCTCCCCACCAATAGCGCTCAAGGGCAGTCAGTGCTAAGTAAGTACCAACATAATAACCATGACCTTCAACATTGTCTAATATTACATAGTCTTGCGCATAGTTGGTGACGCGTTGTCTACGCCATTGTGCATGGAAATAAAGCGGTGCCTCAAACGGTTTTGGCATAATGGCATAATTAATAGTGAAGAAGAAATGTTGTAAATCCGCTTCGTGCTCATTTTGAATTTCAATGCGCGCTTTTTTATTAAATGGCATTCTAAAATAGCTATTAAACCCACCTGTTGGATTAACAACAATTGGCACAGAATTAATATCGCATCTTGCCCCAAAACCATTACAGAAAAAATCCCCAATAGGGCTTTCAACGGAAGGAATTTTTTCATCGTCCCAATAGATGCGAATCACTACATCACGAAGCACAAAACTACCGCGATGCGTTCTATCAGTTAAGGTAAACCACATATGGCGAATCTCGGCCGGACCTGTGATTTGGGCAATGGTTACCGTTTCGCCTGAAGCAATTGAAATGCAACCTTGTCCCTTACGACTAGGACCTAATGCGCTGCTTTTCATGCACGATTGTCCTTTTTCACCAGTCATGTTTTCCGGTGAAATGGTGCGAGTTTGTTCAAAGTGAAATTGTGTTACAGAATTATATATGTTCATTGTGAATCCTTACTAACGTGATTAAATTCGATTAATGAAAATTAAAAACAGTGTTAACTTAATTAACTTCCTGCTCAGTTTCGATATTGATACTTTTCCTGTCACGACTTAGGAAGATGATGGCGAAAATCATAAAGCCTAGCACAACTAAACCAAGATTATTAAATGTAGTTGCCGCCCCTGCGGTATCATAAAAATCACCAACTAACGTTGAAAATAAAATGACCCCCACTGATCCTGCAACCTGATAACCAATTAAAAAAACAGTCGCAGATAAGCGAGCATTAAAGTTATTATCAATATATTTAAATACTGAAACCAAAATGGTTGAAATCTCTAAGCAGTGCATAAGCTTAATCACTGAGATAATTGCAATACTGCTAACGTGACCCGTTAGAAAGATACGAGAAGCCGAAATAAATGCTGCAAAAATCAATGCATTTTTTGCACCAACACGATTCACTACAAATGGTACACAAAACATAATGGCGGCTTCTAAAAAAACTTGGAAAGAATTTAAAATACCATATAAGCGATAACCATCATTGATATCGTCAAACTGTTGTGTGAAATAAACCGGAAATAACTGCTGATCATAAATATTATAAAGACTATAGGTTCCGAGTACATAAATAACAAATATCCAGAATTTTTTCAGGGTAAAAACGGAAAGGATCTCACTAAAACTGAGTTTATCCTTTTTCTGAAACACCGCTTCTGATGATTTACTCAAATCAGGTTTGAAGTTGAAATTAAGAATCATGAAACAAACACCAACTGCCGATGCCGCCCAAAAATTAAGGTGAGGGTTAAGACTAATTAAAATACCTGCAATAAAAGTACCAACAGCATAAGCAATACATCCCCATGTTCGACATTGACCAAACTCAAAACCAAACGCTCGGCTGATTTTTTCGCAATAGGAATCAATTAGCCCCATGCCAGCAATCCAACCAAAGCCTAAAAAGAAACTACCAAAAATCACTCCTACGTAGAAATTATGGCGTAATAGTGGCTCATAGACGTAAATTAATGCTGGAGCGGCGCAGGTAATAATAATACTTTGAAACCAGACAAGGTGTTTTTTTAGCACTAGTTTATCTTGGTAAACGCCATACATAATCATAATGATTAATGAAATAAAGTAGTTAAACGAATAAATAATGCCGGTCTGTTTTGCGCTTAAGCCTATCTCTTTACTTAGCCATATAGCATAAAAGGAAAAAACAAAACTTCCTGCTGCGTAATACATAAAACTGTAACAGGAAGCGAACCAATATGTTGGTTTATTATAAAATGCAGTTGTCATAATTTATCCTATATAGAGTGAACCACTGCAATTGAGTATGCAGAGCTAAAAATTTAGCTTTAAAAGGTTTATTAGATAAATGTGATCAACATCAAAGTTATTTTACTAAAGAAAAGTAAACAAAAATTCTAAGCTACCTAACGATCAGTCGTTGCTAAGTTTAGAGCTGGTCATGTAGACCGTAAAATAACGCACAAATTCTGTAGGTTGGTGTCATTAGCTATGAAATTAACAGCGCTGTTATCCGTTGGTCTCACCTTTCTCATGTCAATAAAGATTCATTACATTTTTTATGTGCAGCAGGATTTACCCCCAGCGAAGATAACTTCCACTCAAATGATAATGTGGTGTAAATTTGCAATGCATATTGGATAGATTTTAATGTGGATTAATTAAGTAAAAGGAATAACAGTAGATAAATCATTAAAACGTTTTTTGAATGTCAGAGTACCTCTGTTAAATGGTAAAAAATTATCGACAAGTTTATGCCAACCTATTTTTAAAAGGAGAATGCTTAAGTTATGCTTTTTAATGATAAAAATAACCGCTATTCAAGCGGTTATTTACTAACAATCACTGATTTTTTTAATAGAATTTAAAAGATCAGTGATAATGCTTTTAAACTTCCAGTTTAATTAATTTGCCATCCTGCTTCACAAATGTTTGATTAACATGAACATCAAGACTGTTTTTAACACAAAGTGGCTCACTCACAACATTATCGACAATAACGTTATTAAACAAAATACTTTGTGCATTTTCGATAAAAAATCCTTTACCTGCCTCTGATTTAACATCCTTAAACATATCAACTTCGCCGGCTTCGGCATTCATTTGCATTGATACTCGTACATTATCAAAAGAAATATTGGTAATGGGCGATTCAGGAATACCATATAAAAATCCAGCATAAGCACGCACATTTTTAGCAATAATATTTGAAAAACTAATATTATGGCAGGCTGGTGTTGCTTCATTTATTGGCATCGGATCTTTATTCCAAACAATTGGATCGTTCCCTTTTGGTCCACAGTAATAATAATAGTTCATCACAAAAGCTGATAGCACTTCATCCATAACAATATTACTAAAAGTAATATCTGAAATGGTGCCACCGCGACCACGACGTGTTTTAAATCTCACACCACGATCTGTTTTTTGAAATACACAGTTAGTAATCGTCACATTACGAATACTACCACTCATTTCACTACCCAATACTACCGCACCATGACCATGAATCATATTACAATTAGTTATTAAAATATTTTCACAAGGACTTTTGTCCGCTGTTTCCTCAGTACCAGCTTTGATTGCGATGCAATCATCACCCACATCAATATAACAATTTGAAATTCTAACATTACGGCAAGATTCAGGATTGATACCATCAGTATTAGGTGAATCAGCAGGATTTAAAATCGATATATTATCAACCACCACATTATTTGACTCCATTGGATGTACCGTCCAACTTGGAGACTGAGTTAAAAAGACTTTTTCAATCGTTATACGTTGGCAAAAATCAAAACCAATTAAGTAAGGTCTTGGATACCTTAGGCTATCACGATTATGACGGAAAGTATGCCACCATTTAGCACCATTGCCGTCAATTTTACCTCCCCCTGTGATAATAACATTTTCAAGATATTGACCATAAATACAGGGCATATACACATCTTGCTTTACCCCTTCCCAACGTGAATGAACGATTGGATAATCTTGCTCATTATCGGAAAATAATAAAGTCGCATTTTGTTCAATCACTAAAGTTAAATTACTGCAAAGCTTTATTGCGCCAGTCAAATATGTCCCAACGGGAACGATAAGGATTCCACCGCCTTGTTGTTCAATATGGTCTATTGCTTTGGCAAATGCAGCTGTGTTGAGCGATTTGCCATTACCTATAGCGCCAAAATCTTTAACAGATACCATTGTCATTGTTGCTTCCTTTTGTATTTTAGTGTGAACGGTAGACTTTAATCGTCTACCGTTCGCATTTTTTTGATAAGAAGGCCAGCTGGTTTAGCCTTGATTGTAAAGTGTTATAGCGTTACACCACTTTTTAATATCGCTAGATTTCTGAAATTATTTATTTCATTGCGAGTCTGCTGACCATTAGCAACCAGTACGATATAGTCAATAAATTCAATTAATAATTCTTGCATAGAGACACCTTCAATCAGTTTGCCAGCATTAAAATCAATCCAATTGACTTTTTTGTCAGCTAATTGCGAATTAGTAGCAATTTTCACCGTTGGTACGATTCCACCATAGGGAGTACCACGACCAGTAGTGAACAACACCATATGACATCCTGCTGCTGATAAAGCCCCGGTGGCGACCGCATCATTACCAGGTGCACTGAGTAAATTAAGACCAAGCTTTGTTAGTCTTTCACCATAGTTCAAAACATCAATCACTTCACTTCCACCAGCTTTTTGCGTACAACCAAGAGATTTTTCTTCTAAAGTTGTTATCCCTCCTGCTTTATTACCCGGAGAAGGATTTTCATAAATAGGTTGATTGTTTGAGATGAAATACTGTTTGAAATCGTTGATCATATGCACGGTTTTATCGAAAGTTGGCTCATCAACACAGTGCGACATTAAAATATTTTCAGCACCAAACATTTCCGGTACTTCAGTTAAAACACTGGTTCCACCATGAGCAATGACATAATCGGAAAACAGTCCCAACATCGGATTGGCGGTTATGCCTGAAAAACCATCTGATCCACCACATTCTAAACCAAATTTTAACTCACTCAAACGCCCTGCTTCGCGTTTATCTTGCTTCATAATGGCATACAATTCTCTTAGCTGCACCAAGGCACAAGCGACTTCATCGGCTTCTTGTTGAGCAATAAGAAATCTAACACGCGACTCATCATAATCACCAAGATCGGCTTTAAATTCAGAGATTTGATTATTTTCACATCCAAGTCCAATAACTAATACAGCCCCCGCATTAGGGTGTTTAACAAGATCTTGTAATATTAATTTAGTGTTTTTATGATCTTGCCCAAGTTGCGAACAACCATAAGGATGTTCAAGTACGGTAATTGCATCAATTTCTAATTGATTATTGAGCTCATCACAAAACTGTTTAACAATTTGCTGAGCAATACCATTAATACATGTTACCGTTGGTATGATCCAAAGTTCATTGCGGATCCCCACTTCGCCATTTTTTCGACGGTAAATGTTTACTGGTTTATCCGCTATTTCATGCAGTGCCTGATTTTTGGATAAATTAGGCAGATATTTATAATCATTAATATCACTTAAATTGGTTTTTAAATTATGTGAATGAATATGTTCACCAGTTTTAATTAAACAAGTGGCATGTCCTATTGGTAAACCATATTTAATGATATTTTCATTAGGCTCTATATCTTTAAGCGCAAATTTATGTCCTTGTTTGATCGCTTGTGGTAAATCGATGGCGTTTTCATCGATTATAATATTACTTTCATGTGCTTCAATATCAGATAATGCCACAGCAACATTATCTTTATTATTAATTTTTATATATTTTACCATTGCACCACTCATGTTATTTGCTACCAGTAACACATTTTTTAATAGCACTGCGCATTCCTTCTTGAGTAATGACAGTTAAATATTGTGTTAATGTTTGTGATAATTGCGGAATGCTGAGTAAATCACAATCCCAATGAGCACGATCACTGAGTACTGTTTGAACTAATTGTGCAAGTGTTTCATTGCCACTATTAACCTTCGCCCAGCCTGTACTGAAACGCTCTAACCAAATTGCTTCATCCTGTAATGGATAATTTTGATTACTTCTCACACCACGATAAAAAGCAATTAAGGCAGCGAAAGAGAAGACTAAATGATTAGGTAATGCGCTTTTTGCTTTTTGATAAGCGAGCAACTGCGGAAGTATACGCGTTTTAAATTTGGTCATACTATTTAGAGCGATTGACAATAATTGGTGCTCAATAAATGGGTTTTTAAAACGATTGATAACTGACTGTGCAAAATCAACTAATTCTTGGTGTGGTAAATCTAAAACAGGAATAATCTCATCAAAAATGGTCTCTTTAATGTACTCGAAGATTTGTGAATCATTCATTGATTCACCTACCGTATCAATTCCTGCCAGATAAGCAACAGGAACCAACGCGGTGTGTGCACCATTTAAAATCGCGACTTTACGCTCTTTATATGGCTTAATATCATCGACAATTTTGATATTCATGTTGCATTTATCTAAGCGCAATTTCTGTGCTAACCATTGTGGACCTTGGATAACAAAAAGATAGAAGTATTCTGCTGAATCAATAAAGTTATCTTTATAACCTAATTCCGATTCTAATTCAGCCATTTGAGCTTTAGGGTAACCAGGTACAATCCTATCAACCAATGTTGAACAAAATACATTATCATTTTCTAACCAGTTAATAAATTTGTCTGACAAGTTCCATTGTTTGGCATAGTTTAAAACTAAGTTTTTCAGTGCGTCACCATTATAATCAATTAACTCACATGGAATAATGATTAGACCACTTTCTTTGCTACCAGAAAAATGGCTAAATCTTTCATATAAGAAAGCGGTTAATTTAGCTGGATAGCTAGTAGCTGGCTGGTCAGTGAGTTTGTCACTTTCAACATAACTGATGCCCGCTTCAGTGGTATTAGAAAAAATAAATTGGATATTAGGATCTTTTGCAAGTTCAAGATATTGGTCATATTGTGTATAGACATTTATCTCAGTGTTAACCGAACGAATCATCCTAAATTCTTTTACCGTTTCATTGCTTTCATTTAATCCACGGATTAACGTGGTATATAAACCATCTTGCGTATTTAATGATGGTGGAAAGTCTGTATTAAGTGGACGAATAATAGCGACACCAGCATCAAGATCGGTTTTTTCATTCAAGATATCCAATTGCCAATCTAAAAAAGCACGCAAAAAATTGCCTTCGCCGAATTGTACAACACGCGTAGTATATTTAGCACCAGGAAAATCAACTCTGTTTAATGTTTTCATTACTATCACTCTAATCTATTAATTTAATTCAATACCAAAATAGTTTTTTGCATTATCAAAACTGATATTTTTGACCATCTGTCCTAATAATTCGATATCACCTGGTGCTTCACCATCTTCAACCCAACGACCAATCATACGGCATAAAATGCGTCTAAAATATTCATGACGGGTATAAGAAAGGAAACTGCGGCTATCGGTTAGCATTCCAACAAAACGACTTAATAAACCAAGTTGAGCAAGTTGGGTCATTTGCCGAATCATGCCATCTTTTTGATCGTTAAACCACCAACCTGAACCAAATTGCATTTTGCCTTGTATTGATTCCCCTTGGAAATTACCTATCATCGTACCCAAGATTTCATTATCAGATGGATTTAAACAATAAAGAATGGTTTTAGGGAGAGCATTTTGTTTAGCTTGTGCATCTAAGAGTCGAGACAATGGTTGAGCAATTGGCGAATCATTAATAGAATCAAAACCAACATCAGGTCCCATCAGTTTAAACATTTTTGAATTGTTATTACGTAAAGCGCCAATATGGTATTGCTGAACCCATCCACGTTTGTTGTATTCACTGCCTAAGTAGATGATAACCGCAGTCTTGAATTGAGCGATCTCTTTCGAAGTTAAATTTGCACCCGTTAACCGTTTAGTTAAAATTGCATCTAATTCTTTTTCTGTTGCTTCTTCATAAACTACTGTATCTAAAGCGTGATCAGAAACTTTACAACCATGTGCAGCAAAATGATCCATACGTTTTGCTAAAGCCTGACAAAGTTGGTGAAAGCTTGAGATGCTGATATCTGCTACTGTCGATAATTTTTCTATATAAGAAACAAAAAATTCAGAATCAATATTAAAAGCTTTATCAGGACGCCAACTTGGTAAAACTTTAATATCAAATGAAGTATCTTGAGCAATGGTTTTATGGTGAATTAAATCATCAATTGGATCATCGGTTGTGCCTACCATTTTCACATTCATTTTTTTCATAATACTACGCGCAGTAAAATCTTTAGTTTCAAGCATTGCATTACAGGTATTCCAAATGGTTTCAGCCGTTGCAGGTGAAAGCGTAATGTTATCGATGCCAAAGGGTCTACGTAATTCTAAATGGGTCCAATGATAAAGTGGATTACCTATCGTATGAGGTACTGTTTCAGCCCATGCTTTAAATTTATCAAAATCATTAACGTCGTTGCCCGTACAAAATTTTTCTGGTACACCATTAGTGCGCATGGCACGCCATTTATAATGATCGCCTTTTAACCATATATCGTATAAATTTTTAAATTGATAATCTTGCGCGATTTGTTCTGGCGGTAAATGACAGTGATAATCAAAAATTGGCTGTTGTGCCGCATAATTGTGATAAAGTTGACGAGAAAATTCTGTATCAAGTAAAAAATCTTCAGTTAAAAAACGCATGTTATTCTCCATAAACCGTATTTATCTATTGGATTGCACACGCCAATGGCATGTACAACTTGATTAATTTATTGTTGTTCAGTTGTAGATGGTGCTTTTAATATTGTCCATACCGCTAATGCAGCTAAAAGATCAAGACAACTTAATATTACAAATAATGGACTAAAACCAACTGATTCCGCAACCGCTCCCACAATTAAAGCAAAGATAGTACTTGCAAGCCATGCCGCCATACCTGTAAAGCCATTTGCAGTTGCAACTTCATTTCGACCAAATACATCGGAAGATAATGTAATTAATGCACCAGATAATGCTTGGTGAGCAAATCCTCCAATACAAAATAAAAAGATAGCAACATAGGGATTTGCAAACAGCCCAATTAACCCAGGAGCAATCATTAATATGCCACCAACAGTCACAACTAATTTGCGTGAGTTAATCAAACTGACATTAAAATATTTTTGGAAAAATGGCGCCATATAGCCGCCAAGTACACAACCAAAATCAGCAAACAGCATTGGCATCCAAGCAAAAATTGCAATCTGTTTTAAGTCAAAACCATAAGTTGTAAACATAAATAATGGGATCCAAGCGTTAAAGGTTCCCCATGCCGGTTCAGCTAAAAATCTAGGAATGGCAATACCCCAAAAGCGACGAGTACTCACAATTTTATATGCAGGTAATTTTTCAGTATTTGAAGTTTGGTGACTTACTTCTTGCCCAGATAGAATGTATTTTCTTTCTTCTTCTGATAATCGTTTTTGGTTAGTTGGATGACGATAAAGAGCAAACCAAAATACCCCCCAAACAAAACTTAATAAACCACAAATAATAAATGCTAACTGCCAGCTATGTAACCATATTGCTCCGGCGACTAATGGCGGTGCTATCATTGCCCCAACCGATGATCCTAAATTAAACCAACCAACGGCAATTGATCTTTCTTTCGCTGGAAACCATTCACTTGTTGCTTTTAAACCAGCAGGAATCATAGCCGCTTCAGCAGCACCCACTGCTCCACGAGTGAATGCAAGACCAACCCAACTGCCTGAAAATGCAGTACTAATACAAAAGATTGACCATAATAGAGCGAATACCGCATAACCTACGCGTGTACCCAATAAGTCAAGTACATAGCCAGCTACAGGTTGCATTACCGTATAACAGGCTGAATAAGCAGCAACAACATATGAATATTGTTGAGTTGTCATACCCATGACTTCATTAAGCACTGGGGCAGCAACAGCAATTGAATTTCGAGTTAAATACCCAAGAATGGTGCCAATGGTTACTAACGCTATCATATACCAGCGAAGATTTTTTATTGCTTTGTACATTTTATGCTCCCTATACATTATAAATTTTGGCGCATATTAACATGTCAGTCAACTTAAAAAGTTGACATACATCACAGAACATAACAATTAACCACCATAAAAATCAGGTTGTTCATTTGTCAGTCTTATTGAAAAAATATCAGATAAGGTTACAAAAATTTAATCAAAGCTTGTTTAACTCTAAGCAATTAGATGGTATTTTAAGAACCAAACTAGAATTATGGAATTATTCAAACATTATTATGATCCAAGAGCAAAATGAACATCAGCGTCTTTATCAAGTTATCGCTACAGAATTAAAAAACCGTATTATTAATGGTATTTATTCTGTTGGAAGTAAATTACCGTCAGAAAGACTTATTTGTGAAGAATTAAAAGTCAGTCGTTCGGTGGTAAGAGAAGCGATTATTATGCTAGAAGTTGAAGGTTTTGTTGATGCTAGAAAAGGGTCTGGTATACATGTTATTGCAAATAAGCAACAGACCATCAATATAATTAGTGACTCACACGGACTTAATTTTGCAACAACAGGGCCATTTGAATTATTACAAGCCCGTCAATTAATTGAAAGCAATATTGCTGAGTTTGCTGCAACTCAGATCACAAAAGATGATATTGTAAATCTATTAGAAATTCAGCACAATGCCAAAAAAGAAGATCACTATCGTGACTCTGATTGGGATCTGAAATTTCACACCCAAATAGCCATGATTACGCGTAATACAGCTTTAATAACCATTGTTGAAGAAACATGGCGACAGCGAACTTTAAATCCTTTATGGAAAAAACTTCATGAACATGTACAGCAACAAGATATCGAAAGCTGGTGGGAAGAACATGATAAAATTCTTGAGGCATTAATCAATCGAGATCCCAAAGCAGCCAAATTAGCGATGTGGCAACATCTAGAAAATACGAAAAAAATGTTATTTGATGCAGCGAGTGAAGATTTTGAAACTAAACGCGATCATTACCTGTTTTCAGATAATCCAGTTGTCAGTATTAATGAAAATGAATTTGAATAAATATTCAATTTATGCCTTGTTCATCCATATTCTTGATATCAAACTAACCTCATATTTTATATAGAACAAGTGAATGATCGGGGCTTTTACTCGTGTTATTTTGAACATGACAAGTTAATATCAAAAAGAACTTTTTATACATAACAATAGGACTCAATCAAACCGATATGGCATAATAATACTAAAAAAGATTCAATAAATTTAAAATATAAGTTATGTTATCGCTTGTTTAGTCAATGACAAATCAGTACGATTTTTTTAACCTAACTGATTCTAGATTGATACTCAATAAACTGATCTTAGAAATAAATATTTATAATATTTTTCATATAAACACTGAATGATCATATTGGCAATATTGAATGGCATAATTAAGTTCAGATAAAAGACATTCACTGATATTTTACAGAGTTCTCATCTTTTATCTGATAGCTTGTTAAAAGTCTTTAAAACTGATAAAGTTCATTACTCATTTTATTAATAACGGTTTAAAATAAAAAAATAAATAAGAGACATAAATAAATTTTCACATCACTTAAATCATCTCTACAGAGAACTAACGTTGATCATCAATTGTTATACCTGCTGGTGGAGTAAATTTAAATTTGTCTGAGTCAACTTTGCCAAGTTTTTGGCTAAATAATTCATAGTCGCTACGTTGCCCATCTTCTTCAATAATGGAAAAGTTAGAAATCATGCCCGTTGGTAACACCGAAATAACAAAAACCTGATTAGATCCATCTGTTGGTTTTAATGTAAATGAATCTTGTTTACGAGTCACATTATAAACATTCCAAATGGCATTGTGACTATCAGTAATCAGTAGCATCAATCGATTATCCACTGCTTTTTTTAAATCCATTACACTCACCTGCTCAACCGCTGGTATATAGACCCACATATCTGTTCCATCGGAAATAATTGAGGTTTCATCGGGTTCGTGCATTGTCCAATTAAAATAATAAGGTCTTGTAACCCAAAGCTCTCCTTTACCTTCTTGAACCATTTGGTTATCAGCAGTTTTTACCTCTTGAGAAAAATGTGCATAAAAACCATCTATTTTATCAAGGCGGCGTTGTAACAACTCTTTATCGCCAGCCCATACTGAAGCGCTAGCCAACAATCCCATTAACAATAAAAACTTTTTCATAACTCATCCTTATGTACTTTATTTGGCAGTATTGAAATCAACTTCGATAATTGAAATTACTTAAAATATTACTGTTTTTTAGTTAGAGGGAAAAGATATTTTCTTTTCTTTTTCACTAATTTCATTCAATAAGTATATAATACCTATAACTTTGTAAAACTGGACTCAATGTGTTATGCCTAGTATGTCTTTTGAATTTACGACAGAAGAATTTAAGCCGTTAGCGGCAAGAATGCGTCCTCGTACGTTATCAGAATATATTGGTCAAACACAACTTTTGGGTGCTAACAAACCTTTACCAAAAGCGATTACTGCCGGTAATTTGCATTCGATGATTTTATGGGGGCCTCCTGGGACGGGTAAAACGACACTTGCTGAAATCATTGCCCATCATGCCAATGCTAAAGTTGAAAGAGTTTCGGCAGTGACGTCAGGAATCAAAGATATTCGTGAAGCCATTGAAAGGGCGAAAATTAATCAGCAAGCGGGTATCCGTACCATTTTATTTGTTGATGAGGTTCACCGTTTTAATAAAAGTCAACAAGATGCATTTTTACCCTATGTTGAAAATGGTACCGTAACATTTATAGGGGCTACCACTGAAAATCCTTCATTTGAATTGAATTCTGCATTATTATCACGTGCTCGTGTGTATCTGCTTAAATCATTAACCACACATGATATTGAGCTAATCTTACAACAAGCGATAGATGACCCAGAACGCGGATACGGTAAATATAAAATTACCCTACCAGATGAAACCAAAAAACAAATCGCGGAATTTGTGGGTGGGGATGCGAGACGTGCCTTAAATACTCTTGAACTTTTAGTCGATATGTCTGATGGACAACCACTTACGCCTGCATTACTCAAAGAGATAATTGGAGAACGTAGCGCTCGATTTGATAATCAAGGTGATCGTTATTACGATTTAATCTCTGCTGTTCATAAATCGATTCGAGGTTCAGCACCCGACGCAGCACTCTATTGGTATGCTAGAATTATTTCGGCGGGCGGTGATCCACTTTATGTTGCTCGCCGATTGTTAGCTATAGCTTCGGAAGATGTGGGTAATGCTGATCCAAGAGCAATGCAAGTTGCACTAGCGGCATGGGATTGCTTTACACGTGTTGGTCCAGCTGAAGGTGAGCGCGCTATCGCACAAGCAATTGTGTATCTTGCTTGTGCACCAAAAAGTAATGCGGTATATTTAGCTTTTAAACAAGCTATGCTTGATGCGCAATCAAAGCCCGATTATGATGTTCCACAACATTTACGTAATGCACCAACAAATTTAATGAAAAAGTTAGGTTATGGTGCTCAGTATCGTTATGCTCATGATGAACCTAATGCATTTGCAGCAGGAGAAAATTATTTTCCGCCTGAATTAGCCGATAGCAAGTATTATTATCCAACCATGCGTGGTGCCGAAAAAAATTATCGTGATAAACTCGCTTGGTTAGAATCGCAAAATCAAGCCAGCCCTATTCAACGTTATAAACCATCCAAAGATTAAATCAATCTGTAAAATGGTCATATTATGACAAAATGATGACTTCCAATTATATAGAAATATATTGCTATTCATCATTGGGAAATACTTATAGTGCATTAAATTTAGTAACGCTTTCAATTCAACATTTGTTTACTAATATCAACTCTAAAGTCATGATATTGACAATTTATTGATTACCCTCAATCGTCAAAACCTATTGTTTTCCCTATATTTTCATCTTTAATTCAGCAAAAAGGCTATAACATTTTCTAAGTTACGATCCTAAAAGGCATTAACATTTTCAAGTATATTTTTAAAACTCCTGTGACTCGATACCGTTAATAATGGGTATCATTTACATTACGAAATATTACTCGGGTATGGACAATAACTTCTATTATTTTAAGCAAACAAAAAATTAAAAAACTTATTGTTTATTATGAATATATTTCATCAGATGTAAGACAGTGAATTATACCTATCATGTTCATTTTTACCTGTTAAAAAGGGTTATATCGCTAATATTTACTTTTTAAATACACAATAATTGACAAAAATTAAAAAAAAACGGTAGTTTTAGATATAATTGATCGACTAGCTATATTATTTTTATTATAATCAGCTCATTAATGATTCAGGTTATCGAATCATTAATTAAAATAAACTAATATATAAAACAAATAATTACATAATAAAATTAACAATTTTAAACATGAAAGTGAATACAATGATCAGATCCTTAAAAACAACTAGGTATGCTTTACTGCTATTACCTTTTTTTCAGTTAAGTTATGCTAACTTGACCATCGAAACAGCTAAAACAATACAAGGAACACAACCAAGATTATCAGAAGACTTAGAAAACGAATTACTAAATAATGGCGAATTAAAACAGTTATTTGGATTACGTATTGATCATAAAGATTATTATGGTGAAGAAGGGATAGCTAGCATGCCAGTTCCAATTAATCATCCATTTAAAAATCGATTTATTCCTGCACAAATTAAACAACCTAATGAAAATGAATATTTTGATAGGGACGGTGATAAATTATCGTACATTTTACCTGCAGATCCGTCAAAAGATATTAAAATGCAATGGTACTATACAGATTCAAGAAATAACGACATTGCCTTTACACCCAAAGACACTGATACATTTTGTTCATTGTCAGCAGAAGGAAAATTTGCGCCCTATAAAGTTAAATTATCTACAGATTTAGTTTTATTTTCTGAATCTGGTGATCCTGATCATACTACTTATCCTAATGACGTTATTAAAAATCAACCATCGGCAACATTTACTGTTATAGATGATATTGGCATTTGTTTTGCAAAACCATCATTAAGACCTAATCTTCCTTCAAGCGATAAAGATCAGTGGATTGCCCAAAAAGGGTTCAAAACTCAGTCAAATACAGACCCAACAAAAAACTTTCCAAATACCGGTTTTGTTGGTGCTAAATTTGAACTAATCCTATCTCAAACAAACCTTTATGCCAATTATGAATGGAATGTAAAACAGGGTAATGATCTTGTCACAGTTACCAAAGATGCTAGAACGAATATACCAACAGTAATCTTCAATGGACCTGATGCAAAAGATACAGAAAAAGCTTGGGAGCATGTTATGGGTGGCTCAGGAGATGGATATCCAGTTGTTATAGAAGGAAAAAACACTAAAACCGGTAAAATAATCCAATATGCCTTTACCATTACCAAATGGTTTGATACTTGGGAGCAAACTGTTATCAACAACATTTATTATGCAAAAATAGATACCGTTGCGAAAGTTGTTGCAGCATGTAAGAAAAAACCGGGTCATTACCGTTTAAGTCAAACTTCCGATGTAACGAATGCTATTGAACCAGATACCGCTAAGACTATTTATATTACGCGTGAAATAGGGACTTTATTTAGCGAATGGGGTGATGTGGATCAATTGAATTACCCAGGATCTTTTGCTCCGAATGTAGCAGGTACTTACAAATTCTTTTATGTAGAACAACCAAGTAATAACAAAGTTTGTGACATACATATTGATACAGGTATATATCATTGTCGTCCTGTTGACACAGAACTAAAAAATGCTGTCTGTGCATCCTATAGACCTTAATATCTAAATGCGGTAAATTCTATTTAAATAAAATGACCATCGAAAAAAGATGGTCATTGTCACTCAACTTATTATTCTATTCTTCGATACCTATCGTATTGTTTACTTCATCATCAAATCAATAAATTAATTTCTAATAACAATGCATTTTTATTAAAAAAATTCTGTAATTTAATGATTGATAGAATTTTATTCATTTTAATGATCTATTTTTCAGTTTGATCTTTTTTGAATGAATTTAACAATACACATTGCGATAAAATTTACAGCATGTTAAATATCCTTGCCAATATGAAGATACTGAAGATAAATTGGTGATGGTGAATTGATATAAAACTTGTAACTCAGTTATGTTTCTGTAAATAACACCTAGCATCTATGAAAAGATGGTCATTATCAATTAAATTGTCGTTTTTTTCTTTTATCTCTTTCTTTTATTCATTTCTTACTAAAAATTATCAAAGTACTGATCAGTGACCATTAACTTCATTATTTATCATTTTAGAAAGCTTTTCATTCGATTGTTAACACAATATATCCGTTAATCATATGAATAAATGAATGATTATTTAAATAGTAAATTCTCATATTTAATTTTATTTTCTTTTCGACTAAACTTAATAATTAAGTTATACTATTTGTAAATATAGAAAAGTTTATGTAAATAAACCTTCTTTTTTCCAATAAATATTTAATGAAAGAAATAAAATAATGAAATTAATAACTTTTAGCCGTCATATAAAAAGCATTACATGTACATTACTTTTGTTGCAATTTTCTACCAGCAGTTATGGATATTTTACATCTCAAACAGCGCAAACAATTCAAGGTAGTCGTCCATCTTTAACACAAGAAATGGAACTGAATATTGAGAATTTGGAGTTATTTGGTTTGAGTATTGATGAGCATAATTATTACGGTAATGAATTAGCGAATATGCCTGTTCCAATTAGCTATCCATTTAAAGATAAGATAAAACCAGCAAAAATTAAACAGCCAGACGATAAACAATTTTTTGATAGGGATGGTGATAAATTAGATTATCTCGGAGTTGATGGCGATATTAGTATGGTGTGGTACTATACGGATGCTAGCAACAGAGAGATTGAATTTAAACCAAAAAACAATGATACATTTTGTTCATTGGTCGCTGAAAAAAAATATGCACCTTTTAAAGTGAAGCTTTCTGCCAATTTAGTTTTATTTTCTAAATACGGTGATCCAGATAATAATACTTATCCTAACAGTGTTATCAAAACTCAGCCATCAGTAACATATACACTCATTGAAGATGTAGGCATCTGTTATGCAAAACCAGAATTAAAACCAACTGCCGTCTTAACTAGTGATAAAAAACACTGGGATTCAACCAATGGTTTTTTAACTCAATCCATTGTTGACCCAACAAAAAACTTTCCAACTACTGGCTTTTATGGTGCTAAATTTGATCTAATCTTATCTAAAAATGGCCTTGTCAATAATTATAATTGGCGTGTAAAACAAGGTAGTGAACTTGTTACTATTGACTATAGTAATGCCAATGTCGTAACCGTATTGTTCAAAGGACCAGATGCTCAAGATGTAAAAAAAGCTTGGGAACATGTTATGGGTGGATCTGGCAAAGGATATTCAGTTGTTATTGAAGGAGTAAATAAAAAAACCAATGTAGCAATTCACTATGCCTTTACTATAACCAAATGGTATGATGCTTGGCAACAAAATATTACCAATAACAATTATATTTCATTGACAGCTCCCGTTGCGAAAGTTATTGAACAGTGCAGTAAAAAACCTGGTCATTATCAGTTAACTTATGCTGAAGAAATAAGTAATGCTGTTGTGGGAGCGAAAAATGACGTGAAATTTACACGAGAAATCGGTAGATTAATCAGTGAATGGGGTGATGCAAGTCAAAAAACTTATCCTGGTTCTTTTGCGCCTCATGCAGGCGGAGCTTACAAATACTTTTATGTATGGGAACGAACAGAACAAGGGGGGAAAAAAGTGTGTGACATACATATAGATACAGGTGTATATCATTGTCGTCCCGTCGACACAGAAGCAAAAAATGGTGTATGTGTTTCAGTACCTGCACAAACACAAGAGTAATTTTTTTAAGCTCTATTTATTAATAGAGCTTTTTTTTAACTTTTAAATAATAACTTTAAACAATCATTCATAGATAAAGTCTTATATCCTCATATTTTTGTTATTTTAGTTATCATCTCGTTATCCTTATTGTATCATCTGAAAAGATTCATCATTTAAAATGGCTTTATCAATTTTAGCTGTTAAAATCAATAATATAAACTAAGTAACAAACATACTACATATAGTAATTAATTCATTAATAGGTACTATATATTGTATATTTTGACAAATATCAATTATTATAGCCTTCCACAAGACACATACGAAACCGGATGAAAAATGAACAAATCAATGCTTGTCACTAAACGAAATGGCAAAAAAGAACCGATTAATCTTGATAAGATCCATAAAGTAATTACTTGGGCAGCAGAAGGATTAGAGAATGTTTCCGTTTCGCAAGTTGAGTTACGCTCACATATCCAATTTTATGATGGCATTCATACTTCTGATATTCATGAAACAATTATTCGAGCTGCAGCTGATCTGATTTCACAAGAAACACCAGATTATCAATATTTGGCTGCACGTTTATCAATTTTTCATTTACGTAAAAAAGCTTTTAATCAATTTACTCCTCCCCCTCTTTTTGAACATGTTAAAAAATTAGTCGATTGTAAACGCTATGATAAACATTTACTTGAAGATTATACTCAAGAAGAATTTACACAAATGGATAAGATGATTGATCACTGGCGTGATATGTCTTTTTCCTATGCAGCAGTAAAACAGTTAGAGGGTAAATATTTAGTACAAAACCGTGTTACAGGTGAAATTTATGAAAGCGCACAATTTTTGTATATTTTAGTTGCCGCTTGCCTTTTTGCTCATTACCCAAAAGAAACCCGACTTGATTTTATCAAACGTTTTTATGATGCAGTGTCAACATTTAAAATTTCACTACCAACACCCATTATGGCAGGCGTTAGAACCCCTACTCGTCAATTTAGCTCATGTGTTCTTATTGAATGCGATGATAGTTTAGATTCAATCAATGCCACAGCTAGTGCAATTGTCAAATATGTCTCACAACGTGCAGGAATTGGTATCAATGCGGGACGTATTCGCGCTTTAGGTAGTTCAATTCGTGGGGGAGAAGCGTTTCATACCGGATGCATTCCATTTTACAAATACTTTCAAACTGCAGTTAAATCATGTTCGCAAGGCGGTGTACGAGGTGGTGCAGCTACCGTATTTTATCCAATATGGCATTTAGAAGTTGAAAGTTTACTTGTTTTACGAAATAACCGTGGTGTTGAAGAAAATCGAGTTCGTCATTTAGATTATGGTGTTCAAATTAATAAGTTGATGTATCAGCGACTGATTAAAAACGAAAATATAACACTGTTTAGCCCTTCTGATGTCCCTGGACTTTATGATGCATTTTTTGCGGATCAAAATACCTTTGAAACACTCTATCATCAATATGAACAAGATGTAACTATCCGCAAACGTGTGGTAAAAGCAATTGAACTCTTTTCATTGCTAATGCAAGAACGTGCATCTACTGGTCGAATCTATGTGCAAAATGTTGATCATTGTAATACTCATAGTCCATTCAATGCACAATTAGCACCAGTGCACCAATCGAATTTATGTATGGAAATTGCGCTACCAACTAAGCCCCTTAATAATGTTAATGATGAAAAAGGAGAAATTGCGCTTTGTACCTTGTCCGCTTTCAATCTAGGTAAAATTGATTCTCTTGATGATTTTGACGAATTAGCTGATCTTACCGTACGAGCACTTGATTCACTGCTCGACTATCAAGATTATCCCGTACCCGCTGCCCGTAACTCATCTATCAATCGACGAACGTTAGGTATTGGCGTAATTAACTATGCCTATTATTTAGCTAAACATGGAGTCAAATATTCCGACGGCAGTGCCAATCATTTAACCCACCGCACGTTTGAAGCAATGCAATATTATTTGTTAAAAGCGTCTAATAATTTAGCAAAAGAAAAAGGTGCTTGCTCACTTTTTAATGAAACAACCTACTCGCAAGGTATTTTACCGATTGATACTTATAAAAGAGATTTAGACACTATTTGCAAAGAACCATTACATTATGATTGGGAATCATTACGTGAATCAATAAAAACTTATGGTTTACGTAACTCGACCTTATCAGCATTAATGCCGTCAGAAACATCATCACAAATTTCGAATGCGACTAATGGTATTGAACCTCCTCGTGGTTATATCAGTGTTAAAGCATCTAAAGATGGTATTTTAAGACAAGTCGTGCCGGATTATGAGAATCTAAAAAATGCATATGAACTGCTATGGCAAATACCAAATAACACAGGTTATTTGCATTTAGTTGGTATTATGCAGAAATTTATAGATCAATCCATTTCTGCTAATACCAATTATGATCCAACTAAATTCCAAAATGATAAAGTACCCATGAAACAATTATTAGCTGATTTACTGACAGCTTATAAATTTGGTGTAAAAACACTCTATTATCATAATACACGTGATGGCGCTGAAGACATTCAAGGTGATATCCCATTAACTGAAAGTGATGATGGCTGTGAAGGTGGAGCTTGTAAAATTTAGTTAACTTTTATTATTGAAAGATTGATACTTGATATCGTATTTAGGGGGGAAGCTAATAACCCCTAATGATTTCCCCCCTCTTTTCTAATGACGAAAGGTGGCGGTAAAAGCAACCAACTCAATGAGGAATAATTTTATGAGTATGAATTACAGTACCTTTTCGCATGTACATAATGATCAACTTAAAGAACCCATGTTTCTTGGTCAACCCGTAAATGTTGCACGATATGATCAACAAAAATATGAAATGTTCGAGAAATTAATCGAGAAGCAACTTTCTTTCTTCTGGCGACCGGAAGAAGTGGATATCTCTCAAGACCGTATTGATTATGCCGCTTTACCAGAACATGAAAAACACATATTCATTAGTAATTTAAAATATCAAACCTTGCTTGATTCAATTCAAGGACGTAGTCCAAATGTAGCACTGCTTCCACTCATTTCGATTCCTGAGCTCGAAACATGGGTTGAAACTTGGTCATTTTCTGAAACTATTCACTCCCGTTCATACACACATATCATTCGAAACATTGTTAATGATCCTTCTGTTGTTTTTGACGATATTGTTACAAATGAAGAAATTCAAAAACGTGCTGGTGATATTGCGGGCTATTATGATGATCTTATCAGTTATGCAAGTTACTATAATTTATTAGGTGAAGGCAAACATACTGTTAACAACAGTACCATAACTATTGATTTGCGTGAACTTAAAAAAAAGCTTTATCTATGCTTAATGAGTGTTAATGCGCTTGAAGCCATTCGTTTTTATGTCAGTTTTGCTTGTTCTTTTGCCTTCGCTGAACGTGAATTAATGGAAGGTAATGCTAAAATTATTAAGCTTATTGCTCGTGATGAAGCTCTGCATTTAACAGGAACTCAATTTATGATCAACACCCTACGCAGTGGTGAAGATGATCCTGAAATGGCTGAAATCGCCAAAGAGTGTGAGCAAGATTGCTACGATTTGTTTTTGCAAGCTGCCAATCAAGAAAAAGAATGGGCTGGATACTTATTCGAAAGTGGCTCAATGATTGGTCTAAATAAAGATATTTTATGCCAATATGTCGAATATATTACCAACATCCGTATGCAAGCAGTTGGACTAAAATTACCCTTCCAAGTCAAATCTAACCCAATCCCATGGATAAACAACTGGCTCGTTTCAGACAATGTCCAAGTTGCTCCACAAGAAGCCGAAATGAGTTCTTATTTAGTTGGGCAAATTGACTCTGAAATGAATGAAGACGATTTAAGTGATTTTGAATTATAGTTTTTTACTTAAACGTATAGTTAACCTGAAACTTTTTTACAAAAAGAATCGTTTCTTTCATTAAAAATGCTGTATAAAAATACTAATAATCTTTTTTGTCATTCAAAACGATTATTAGTATTTCTTATTTAAATTGACGCGCTTATCGCATACTAATAATCAATTATCCATTAACAAGCTAATTTGCACATAATTTTTTTATCGATTAAATAATAAAATTATTATTAAAACTTATAAACAATTCAAATAACTGTAACTTGACAGTCATCTAAAATCAGGTGACGATATGACAATTGACTCATCCTAATTTAATATGATGACTATGACTCAAACGCATATGTTATACCCTATTTCTCCGCTTAATTTTAGCGATGAACAGATAAATATTAACTATCTCAAACAACAGCTCAATGACTTTCAACAATGGTCTGTTATACAATTTGAACAAAATGTCGATATTGATATTTTAGTGCATTTACGCAGTCATTTTATCGATCAACTGTTGCAACGTTTATGGTGCTATTTTCAAATTCCTGAACAAGTTTCTTCTCTTTTTAAACAAAATCGTATAGCTTTAATTGCCGTTGGCGGATATGGTCGGATTGAACTTCATCCATTATCAGATATCGATATATTGATCTTAAGTGATCATCCATTTGCTAAAGATATTGAAAAAAAAGTCAGTGATCTGGTTCGTTTGCTTTGGGATCTTCATTTAGATATAGGCCATAGTGTTAGAACGTTAAAGACTTGTCTACAAGAAGCAAAAAATGACATCACCATCATGACGAACTTGATCGAATCAAGGATAATAGCTGGCAGTCAATCATTATTAGATGAACTTCGTGAACACATTTTTAGTGATAAGATCTGGCCTTCTGCTGCTTTTTTCCGAGCGAAAGTGCAAGAACAACAAGACAGACATAAACAATATCATAGTACCAGTTATAATCTCGAACCCGATTTAAAAAATAGCCCAGGTGGGCTTCGCGATATGCAAATCATACAGTGGATTGCAATTCGCCACTTTGGAGAAGAATATTTACAAAAAATAGCTCACTTTGATTATTTAACCCCCGAAGATATTGAAGACTTTAAGACATGTCGAAATTTCTTATGGCGTATGCGCTTTGCTCTACACAGTGTCATAACGCGCTATGATAATCGCTTACTGTTTGATCGTCAGTTAAGCATAGCGAATATGCTCGGTTACCATGGTGAAGGCAATACACCAGTCGAAAAAATGATGCGCGATTATTATCGTGTTGCCCATAATATCACTGAGCTTAATCAAATGTTACTACAACTGTTTGATGAATCTATACTGGAACTTAATCCACAAAATAAAAGCTATGATATAGATGAACATTTCAAAATTAGGGAAAAACTCATTGATGTAAAAGATGACAATTTGTTCAAAAAAGATCCAGTCATGATTATGCAACTTTTTTATACTATATTGCTGAATCCACAAATTATAGGGCTTTATTCAAATACGATAAGACAACTACGTTCAGCACGAAGACAATTAACGACACTGCTGAGTGAAGATGCCAAAGCAAGATCACTGTTTATGAAAATAATTAAACACCCAGATGCAATAAAAAAAGCAATCTTACCAATGCATCAATATGGTATCCTCACTGTTTATATACCCGGTTGGAAACATATTGCAGGGATGATGCAATTTGATCTGTTCCATGCTTACACCGTAGATGAACATACTATTCGCCTACTGCTTGAGCTTGATAGTTATAAATCCGAATCCGGCAAACAAAGACACCCTAATAGTTCTAAAGTTTTTGCTAAACTATCTAAACCTGAGCTACTTGTGATTACTGGTTTATTTCATGATATTGGTAAGGGTCATCATGGTGATCATTCCGAAATCGGTGCCAAATTAGTAGAAAATTTTTGTCAATTACACGAATTAGAGCCTAGAGATACAGATTTAATCATTTGGTTAGTACGTTATCACTTACTTATGTCAGTAACCGCCCAAAGCCGAGATTTACAAGATCCAGCGGTTATCAGCGAATTTATTCAAATTGTAAAAAGTGAGCGACGTTTACAATATTTACTGTGTCTGACTGTTGCAGATGTCTGTGCAACAAATGAGACCCTTTGGAACAGTTGGAAGCAAAGCTTAATGCGTCAACTGTATGAAACAGCAAAACGATCATTTGATTCCGGTATTCATCAAATACCTGAGCAACGAAGTATTGCTCGTCAACATAAGCAAGAAGCATTAGCTATCTTACTTAAACAAAATTACGATGAACAAAAAATAAAAAATCTTTGGTTAGATTATCGTATTGACTACTTTTTACGCTATACCACAGAACAAATTGTCTGGCATGTACAAAATTTATTATCACATGATTTGAACCAAATTCTAGTATCGATCAATCCAAATCCTTATCACGGTGGTACTGAAATAATTATTTATTCACCTGATAGACCTTATCTGTTTGCTACTGTATGCAATACACTTAACAATCATAACTTAAGCATTCATGATGCACTCATTATTACAAATAAAAAAGGATTTGCACTTGATACTTTTATTGTATTAGAGCCAAATGGACAAACATTACAAAACGATAGGTATCAAAGCATTATACAAGCGCTAACTAAAGCCCTTAAACAGCCTGTTTACAAAGGTGTGACTATTAAACCACCTAAACAAAGGTTACGATCGTTTTCGGTACGAACACAGGTCAATTTTTTATCTGCTTTCAATGAAAGGCAAACATACATGGAACTCATAGCTTTAGATAGACCCGGATTGCTTGCATGTGTCGGTGAAGTATTTGCTAACTTAGATGTATCATTGAGTAGTGCTAAAATTGCAACTATTGGTGAACACATTGAAGATTTATTTATCTTAACCGATAAAAATAACAATGCGCTAGATGATAATACCTGTTATCAATTACGAGAATCGATTATTAAAGCTGTTGAATTATTGAATTAATTATTCAAATGCAGGATGTAATTTATGCAATTTTTTATTATTTTGTTTCCTATTTTTTGTATTTTTATTGTCGGATTTATTTCTCAGAAAATAGTAAAATTTGACGTTGCTAATCTTTCAAAAATGTCACTGTATGTGCTTTCTCCTTTTTTAGCTTTTAAAACCTTTTATGTCCATACTTTGACCATTGATTACCTATATTATATTTCTTATATTTTAGGACTCTGCTTATCATTAGTATGTATCATCTCTATTTGGTCAATCATCATGAAATATTCGACTAAAGAACGTTGTGCAATAATTTTAAGCTCTTGTTTTATGAATAACGGTAATTACGGTACCCCAGTACTATTAGTATTTTTTGGTAGTATAGGTTTTGAGCTTGGTGTAATTATGATGGTGTTACAGCAATTTGTGATGAGTACCGTTGGCATTTATTATGCGGTAAAAGGGAGTTCTCATAGTGACATTGTTAGCCAAAAAGATGTCATTAATAAAGTAATTCGTATGCCTGTTGCTTATGGTGCACTTTTAGGTATTATTTTCCAGTTATGCCACATCCCTTTGTCGAAATCCATTATGACATCCATTGGCATGATTGGGGATGCATCTGTTGTAGTAATTATGATTATTTTAGGGATGCAGTTGGCTAAAATAAAGATCACACAACTCGATTATCCTAAACTTTCATTTTCGTTAATAACCCGTATGATAATTTCACCGTTGGTGGCAACGTGTATGGTCTACTTTATGCCAATTTTACCTGTTTATAAACAAGTATTGATCGTGTTATCGGCAATGCCAAGCGCAGCTAATACCACTTTAATGTCTGTACAATTTGATACCAACCCTGAACTGGTTTCTAGTGCAACGTTAATAAGCACATTACTCAGTTTGATAACATTACCCACTGTACTATGGCTTGTTAACGCCCCCATCCCTTTTTGATACAAAGTCGCGTTCTTTTCAGCAAAGAACGCTAAATCAAACGATAAAAAAGGTCATCATCTATCCTAGACATACCATTTAAAAATGTTAATCCGTCATGACGTTAAGACCATAGCTTTCTATAAATTGTTCTAAGAAAGATTAATCTTCACCTTGCCACTCTTTTTCAAATTGTTGAACAAATGCAACTAATAAATTATGTCTGGATAAAGCCAATTTTTTTGCCTTTTCTGTATTCATCCTATCTTTCAATGAAAACAGTTTTTCATAGAAATGATTAATAACGGTATTGGGGCGTCTATAACTTTCTTCATCAATAACCGTTCTTGGTAAAAGAGTAGGATCGTGCATAATATTATGCTTATTACCTCCATAATAAAATGTTCGTCCTATACCTATTGCTCCAATGGCATCTAAGCGATCGGCATCTTGTACAATTTGCCCTTCAAGTGATAATGTTTTTTTACCTGATAAATTTTTTCGAAAAGACATATTTTCAATAATATCAATTATCATTTTTATATTATGATCTAATATGTTTAGTGAATTCAGATAATAATATAATTGTTCTGTCGCTTGATGGACATCATTGACAACTTTTTCATCAATAACATCATGTAAATAAGCACTTAAAATTACGATAAAGGCATCCGCTTTTGGTTCATAAGGTAAGATTTTTTTTGCTAATCTAACTACGCGCTCAATATGCGCCATATCATGACCTGAAAAATCATTAGCAAGTTTTTGCTTAACATAAGCTTGTATTTTTTCAACAATCTGATGTTGTTCTTTTGTTAATTCAATTGATTCGTTTATGCTCATTTAATTTATGATTATCCATTTAATTAAAAGAAAATTAGAAATTTAAAAGTTTTAGTAAAGATTATGCTAACCATAACTTAAATAGGTTACCACAATTGATTCGCTATTAATTTAATTAAACTTGAAAATATTAAGTTATTAGATGATTCAACGTTCTTAGATTTGTGTTTAACAATAAACATCAATTCGTTTCCATTCATTGATGTCATTCGTTTATTAAATACTCAAGAAATAGACAAATATTGTAAAAAAATTCTAATGATTAATGGTTTTTTTAAATTTCCTTTAGTTTCTCACGATTGTTTTCATTAGTTTGCAACGGTAGAATGCGCCAATCTAAAACACCATTAAAGCAAGTATCGGAGTTGCTCACGTGAAAATATTAGCGCGTAAAGTTCTGCCTTGGCAATTGATAGAATACTTCACTCGCTATCGTCAAATCATAACGTTATTGTTTGGATTATCCATCTTTTTTATTGCACTTATTTTATGCTGGCATTTACTTAAAGATATTAATCTATGCGATTTAAAAAATGCTGTTGACAACCTTTCAACTATAGCCATTTTGCTTGCTTGTTTATCTGCTATTGGCAGCTATTTGATGCTTATTGGCTGCGAATGGTGTGCAACACGATATGCAGGTGTAAAATTGAAACCATCAGTGATAATGCTTGGTGGTATCTGTGCTTCGGCTATTGGTAATGCGATTGGTTTATCCGCTTTATCAGGCGGTGCGATTCGTTGCCGATTATATTTCAAACAAGGATTAACGACTATCGACGTAGCCAGAATGTCGATATTTGTTACATTGCCATTAGGGCTTATTCTGCCCCTACTGGCTACGATAGCTGCTTTAATAAATATTCAAAATACTATGTTAGCACTGCATTTATCCCAAAAAAATGTAGTGTTAATCTCATGTGGCATAATTTGCTTTTATGCTGGCATGTTGATCTTTTTATATTGCAATCGATTAGAAACAAAACCGAATAAAGATACCCAATTATTCCAATTATTTCACTGGTCAATACGTTTACCTAATTTGCGCCTTGCATCTCACCAATTTGTCATTACATTAATCGATACAGTTTTAGCTGGGACTATTCTCTACTTTTTAGTACCAGTTCAACCTCATTTTATTACCTTTATTATGATCTATATTCTGGCTTTAGTTGCTGGGGTATTGAGCCACATTCCTGGCGGTGTAGGTATTTTTGAAGCAGTGATGTTGGCTGCATTTTCATCCGAAATTGGCCCTGCTTCATTAACTGTTGCGTTAATTATTTATCGTATCATTTATATTTTAATACCACTTGTTATAGCTAGTTTTTTACTTTTAATAAATGAAAGTAAACATTTTTTTGCAATGCCAGAAGTTAAAGAAACTGAAACAGGTATTGCGGCTATTATTATGGCGGCAGCTGTTTTTTTTGCTGGTATGGTAATGATGTTTTCAAGCGTTCTTCCCGGATTTAATCACCACTTAGTCAGTACCTTTATTCCCAATAAAATCATTAATACGGCTCATTTAGTCGCCAGTTTAATCGGAGTTTTATGTGTATTACTGGCAGTGGGCGTACGCCGAAGACTTTATTCTGCATGGGCGGCTTCGATCATTTTATTGTTTTTAGGTAGTATTTGCTCGCTTTTACGGGGCTTGCATTGGATAGAAGCTAGCACGTTATTCACAATCGCGATGTTATTAATCCATTTCAGACATGCTTTTTATCGCAAAAGTCGATTAAATGTATTGCCTTTTCCTTTTAAATCCTTCGCTGTCTGCTTTTGCCTAATCGCTGTTCTTGTATGGTTAATATTATTTATCTATCAAGATGTACCTTATAGTCATTCATTATGGTGGCAATTTGAACTCGACACTCGTGTACCACGAGTATTAAGAGCAACTTTAGGCAGTTTTATTTTATTAATTTGTATTATGCTCTATTGGTTATTTCATCCAGCTTTGCCAATATTAAACAGTCCAAAACGCGAAGAGTTAACCAAGGCTCATCAAATTATTTTAAATTCAGCTCAGCCAGAAGGTGGACTTGCCATGACTGGCGATAAATCACTGTTATTTAATGAATCACACACTGCTTTTATTATGTATGCCAAACGTGGCAGAAGCATGGTCGCACTGTATGATCCAATTGGTGATAACACGGATCGAGCGGATTTAATTTGGGATTTCAGAGATTTATGCGATGCCCACCATCTTCGTCCTGTATTTTATCAAGTTAAAGCCACTAATTTACCTTTTTATATGGATATTGGTTTGCGAACAATAAAATTAGGTGAAGAAGCTTTGGTGAATTTAGAAAAGTTTGATCTTTCATCTAAAGGATATAAAGATCTTCGTTATACATGGAACAGATGCCAACGCGATGGGCTTAGTCTTGAATTTTATGCACCAGGTTCGGCTCCACTTGATGAGTTAAAAGTTGTATCCGATTCATGGTTAAAAAGCAAACATTCTAGAGAGAAACAATTTTCACTGGGATCTTTTTCAAAGTCATATTTAGATAATTTCACTATTGCTGCTATCAAATTTGAAGGTCGTATTATTGCTTTTGTAAATTTACTTGAAACAAATCAACATTACTCAGCTAGCATCGATCTAATGCGATTTGCTGAAAATATTCCTAAACTCACCATGGAATTTTTAATGATTGGTTTAATTCTGCACTATAAAGAAAAAGGATTTGAATATTTTAGTTTAGGTATGGTACCTCTATCAGGCATGCAAAGAAGACGCGGAGCCCCATTAATTCAAAGGTTTGGTGCATTAGTATTCAGGCGTGGGGGTCGATTTTATAATTTTCAGGGATTACGTCGTTTTAAAGACAAATTTGCAACTCATTGGGAGCCGCGTTATATGGCAGTTCCTGCTGGACTTGATCCATTTGTTGCTTTAATCGATACCACTATGCTGATCTCAGGTGGATTAACTGGCTTAAAAAAGAAAAAGAGCTGATTTTATGAAAAAATTTATTCGCTATTTTTTGTTATTCATTGTCATATTACTAATTATTTTGTTTGTATTTACTAGCTGGCATTATATAAAAAATCGCGGCAATGCAACTGTGAAAACCGTGGCTGTAAACAATGATTTTTCAGTAGTATTAGCTAACCCAAAAAATTCAGTAGAAGCAGCCGCGATGATTGTTGCCACTCAAAAAGATCATTTTACTGAAAAACAATTATTGGATTTATCTCAAAAAATGGGTGCTCGGTTGGTTCAATTTGAATTGAAACCTCAGGCAAGTTGTGCAGAACAACAAAATCGTTTTAATCAAGCATTAAAAATTTTAAACGAGCCTGAATTTGTGGTTGCGGGTATGGAAGAAGGCGCGGCTTTTGCTTACCGTTGGCTGGCTAAACAACAAAATGATGATGCTAAAGCGTTATCAATAGAGTTCACTTTGGATAATCAAGATTGTGAAGCACCCTTACCTGCTCAAGCAACACGAGGAGCATGGCAAGTAATTTGGAACAACCCGCCTGATGAACAAGTGGCAATTTTTCCTCGCCAACAAAAACAAATTAAAGTAACGACTGAAATTGGCGAATATCAAGCATCACCAACCGAACTTTTAAGTTCACATTTATCATCCATTTTATTTGGTGAATATAAACCACTGCCAGTTATAGAATTACCGGCTAAAAACAAACAACAACATCCTAATACCGTTACATTTTATTATTCAGGTGATGGTGGATGGCGAGATTTAGATAAAGTTTCAGCAGAATATATGGCTTCACATGGTTATTCCGTTGTTGGCGTTGATGCACTAAAGCTATTTTGGCAACATCGTTCAGTTGAACGTAGTACTAAAGATTTAACTTATTTAATGCAACAATATCGAGAAAAGTGGGGAACGACTAAGTTTATACTAGCCGGCTATTCATTCGGTGGTGATATCTTACCTGCACTATACAATCGTTTATCTAAGGAAGATCAACATAGTATTCAAGCTTTAATCATGATAGCTTTTTCAAAAGACGCTAATTTCGAAATAGAAGTTAGTGGTTGGCTTGGTCAATCTGGTGATGAAATGAAAACTGCTCCTGAAGTGAATCAGATTCCAGCAAATAAATTATTTTGCATCTATGGAGAAGAAGAAAAAGAGGATACTGGTTGCTTACAACCAGAGATGAAAGGTGAAGCTTACCAATTACCTGGTGGTCATCATTTCGATGAAAATTATGAACATTTAGGGCAAATTATTATGCAAGCAATTGACAAACGAATTCTATAAGTAAATAAAGTTAGATGAGTTCATTAAAATTAACCAATTAATAATAAATTTCAAAACATCAATGCTTTTTGAGTTTTATTTTACCTTCTGACAAGAATACACCGAAAAGTGTTAGTACTGTGCCGAATGCTGCAATCCAAGTAAAAGGTTCATTTAAAATAAGAATGGCAGCAATTACAGTAAGTATGGGAACTAAATATAAATAAACGCTAATTTTTACAGCCCCCACTAATTTCACTGCATAATTCCATGAGGCAAAACATATAGCTGAAGCTCCTACCCCTAAAAATAGAATATTGAATAAATTAACTGGGTTAGTGAAACGCATTAAATCCCATTGAAAATCAGAAAAAGACAGTGCAGGAAACATCATTATCAAACCATAAAAGAAGAAGCGCCGAGTCAATAAAATCGTATTGTAACCGTAATTACTGCATTTCTTGGTTAAAATTGAATAACATGCCCAAAACAGACAAGCTAACATCGCAAGAATATCGCCGATTGGATTAAGAGAAAGCACAAATTTACCATTAAAGCTAATTAACCCTACTCCAATAATGGCAAACAAGCAACCTATATAAAAACGCTTAGGGGGTGTTTCGATTTTTAAAAAAAATAGAGATAATATAGCAGTAAAAATGGGAGATAAAGTGGTTATGATTCCCACATTAGATGCCGTGGTATAAGTTAGTGCGATATTTTCACACAAAAAATAGCAAGTCACCCCACATAATCCCGCACATAAAAACATAACTTCTCGCTTAAAACCTTGCCAAATAAAAAAGTGAGGTTGTAAGATCCATAAAGTAATGTAACCAAGCCCAAAGCGAAAAAATGAAATTTCAATTGGTTTAAAATCGACTAATAATACTTTAGTTGCAATAAATGTGCTTCCCCAAAAAAATACGGTCATTAATGCAACTAAATTTCCTTGTACCCTTTTTGACAATAACATAATAACTTTATCTGCTTACTAAAATGAAATGCGACTAATATAAATTATAATATATTATTCATACATCATTTTAATTAAAATGATTAGTAAGACTTGATAACGAAAAAAAAGGCTACTATTTTAACTAATTGCAGTACTTGCTTTCTATTGATCAAAATACAATTTGTTTTTAGTTTATAAAATAATTTATGATAAGGTGTGGTTGATAATCACTGTATCTAAAACTGAATCATTTATCTAAGCAAGATAATTTAGGATAAAAAAAATCCACTCGAATATTCGAGTGGAGGGCAAAAAATGAAAAAACGTAATCTGCTTATATAGACATGCTAAATCATAAAAAGTTCAATTTAAATTCATATATTTTTCCTATTTTCGCAAAATAAAATATAACATAATAATTAATAACAATTTATTATTTTAATTTTTTTAATAAAGTTAACGTTTGATTATTCATCCTTGCATTTTTTACTTATTTTCAATTTGCTACTGAATACTTAACGACTCATGTTATTGAGCTAAATATTCAAATTAATTGAACTGCCTTTAATTATGATCAATTTACCTTTAATCATCTAATGACAAAATAGTATGTTTCTTTTAATAAAAACTTTTTATAGCGAGGTATTTTCGTTTTTACTTCGATACAAAGTTATCGGTGAATGAGTGATGCTTTGATAAGATTAATTGTCAATCATGGCATACTATATATAAACTGTTTTATGTGCAATTTACGCAATTAATCGGTTTGAAATTAAAAACAGCATATGTTGTAAAAGTGATTTTGCACGATTTAACCCAACGATTTCCAATCGGTGTTTCATTAAAATCTTCTTAGTAATATATGTCACTTGGTTTTGACCATCTGTTGATTGTTAGTATCCTAGTACTCATCAATGGTAAGGGTGTTTATTATAAAAAATATCCATTAGCCACTAATCAATTAATCACTTTAATCAATAGAACTTTTGCTTTACCGTTCTTTGTTGTATTAATATGTTAAATATTTTAAAAAATCATGAGCCGATTAACATTTCTCTTTGTCGGTATCGCAACAATTATTAGGCAACATCATCATGACGGTTATATTGCACATTGATAATGTTGTGGCTTTGAAAGGCGCAAAACAACAGGAACTGGATTAATCACAAGGTAAGTTAACTTGTATTACAACTTGAATTCACCTATAATGCCCCGATATTGTTTACATTAACAATTCACAATTGGGGCTGATTCTGGATTCGACGGGATTTGCGAAACCCAAGGTGCATGCCGAGGTGCGGTAGGCCTCGTAAATAAACCGCAAAAAAATAGTCGCAAACGACGAAAACTACGCACTAGCAGCTTAATAACCTGCATAGAGCCTTCTCTCCCTAGCCTCCGCTCGTAGGACGGGGATAAAGAGGAGTCAAACCCAAACGAGATCGTGTGGAAGCCTTGCTTGGGGCGGAAGCATTAAACTTAATCAAGCTAGTCTATCGGTAGCGTGTTTGTCCGCAGCAGGTAGGCGAAATTTAAAGACAAACTACGCATGTAGTACCAAGGATGTAGAGATTTCGGACGCGGGTTCAACTCCCGCCAGCTCCACCACAACTTAAATCAATAGATGTAAACCGAAATATACTTTTATCATAAAATAATAAGGGGCTCTTTTTGTATATAATAATTTTATCCCTCTTATTATAAGGTGAATAGATTATGTCGAAATCTGTAAAACCTTTAACTTTTGTATAGATATAAAATGCTAAACCAAAAGAAAAAGATATTAAATTAATGGATGGTAATGAATTATTCCTTTTTATTAGTCGTAATGGTAATAAAATCGATAATTTCTTTATAAATCATCTTATTGGAATAAAGAAGCCGATATTACCATTGGACGTAATTCACAAATTAGTTTAACCGACACAATGGCTAATATTGAACACTACCTCAAACAGCTTGCTCAAAATATAGATCCTAAAACCTACCTTGAAGAACAAACGAACCAAAAGCGAAAAGAGTTGTTTAACACATCTGAAAAAGTAGCAGAACAATAGTTTAAATATTGTGAACAACGAGCTAATTTTTATAGACAAAACCGCAAAAGAAACACGGCGATTAATCGAATGTAATTTATTTCCTGCTATCGCAAAACTTCCTATTTCATCTATTACCGCTTATAAGGCTATTGAAACACTTAAACCACTTCAACAAAAAGGAACATTGAAAACACTTAAATATTCTATTCAAAACCCAAATGACATAATGTTTTTTGCAATTTACCGCATATCGTTAAATATCTCATATATAAAATCTGAAAAGTTAACTGAGTAGAAAAGATACTTTGAAATAACATGAAGTAATCTGTTTGATTCACAATTTTTTCAATTACTCATTAAATGACGTAAATAGATGCTCAAAAAATCTCATAAAATACCGCTGTGTTTTAATTAAAATTATTGATAATTTAAAAAATCGCTTTTAAGTCATGAAAAACTTTTTTAGAAATGAGAGATAAATAATTATCTGATATAATTAAAAAAATAATGGAACAAATCTAATTGGTTGCAAAGTCCAATGGACGTCTATTGATCAGTATTGGTGATCAAAAATAACGATATATTTAGACTGTATAACCATTAAATTTGAAAGGAACATTTTATGAGACTCGAAGAGAAATATATAAAATTTGGTTATTTTTGGTTACCTGAAAATCAACAGAATTCAATAGCTGGTGTTCTCTCCATTTATGATGGTGGACGGGCAGAATTAGAAATCATGGGTAATTTTGATGAAGATAAAGGAATTGGATTTATTTGTGAACATGAAGATTTTCGTCTAAAAAGAATAATTGGATGTGTCGAAGACGATAAATTAGTAACACTGGAAAATTGCATTTATCTTAAGAAAAGTTTTGGATTTGGAAACATAACTAAATCGAAAATTTTAGCTAATAAAGTTTTGACTGGCGCTAAATGGGCAGCTGATGAGGTTATTACTTTAAATACATTTTCTTTTTCTGTTGATTGCTTGGATGAATGGGTTGGAATAAGCGGTATTCATGTAGAGTATGATTCGGAAAATAGAATAGCAAATTTTTCTTATAATAAACCTGAGGAAATAAAATTTGTACTTGATAATGGGATGGAAGTTGAAATTAATTTTAACTACACATTTTCTATTCTCACCCATTTAACAGAGGCAAAGATCACTCAAAAAGCTCATTTTACATTAAAATCTGAAGCGTTACGTAATTTAAATGATTTCATAACTATTGCCTCTAAGATAACCAACCTTATGTGCTTTGCTATGGACGAAGTTGTGACTATAAAAAATGTTTCAGCAACATCATCTGAAAAACTAAATGATTTAGGTAAAGACAAATACCCAACTAAAATCAAATTATTTTATCAAGCCATACCATTTACAGAAACTGTACCTAAAAAAGATGGTTTTAAGGATATGGTATTTAATTTCGAAATTATTAGAAATAATGTTCAAGAAGTCTTCAACAATTGGATAAATGCTTATGAATTTCTGTCACCGGCATTCAGTTTATACTTTTCAACTCAAAGGGGAGATCAAAAATATCTCAATGGTAAGTTTTTAGCTCTAGTACAGGGATTAGAAACATATCACCGAAGAACTAGTGATGAAAAATTAATGGAGAACGAAGTTTTTGAATCATTAGTATCTAAAATTCTTGGTACATGTCCCGAAGAACATTTAAAATGGCTCAAAGGCAGACTCATGCATGGAAATGAAATTACCCTGAGTAAAAGATTGAAAATGCTTATTGAACCATTTAAAAATTTTCTAGGTACAAATAATGAAAGATATAAACTTTTGAGACAAATTGTTGATGCTAGAAATTATTTAACTCATTATGATGAAAATTTAAAAGATAAATTAGTTACTGGACGAGATCTTTGGATTCTATGTTTAAAAATGGAAGTTATATTCCAGTTTCACTTTTTACATGTTATTGGCTTCACTACTGAAGATATTAAAAAGACAGTTGAAAATTGCACTAAATTACAAAATAAAATTGAAGAAATCAAAAAAAAGGATAAGGCCCAATAAAATATTCGATTTTTTATGTTCAAACCAAATCATCATATTTGATATAAATTATATTTTTGTATAACAATTGTTAGGTATGCCATAAAGAGATATTCAAGGAGAACAGCAACGCTGTTGCCTGATAGTTAATTAAGAAAATTAAGCTATTAATAAAATAATGCCCTGTAAATATGTTTTTTGATTGGTTATCAATATAGAAAAACTATGATTATCAATTACCTTTAATAGATAAAATGATTGTTAACCTATTTTTGTATACAGGCGAAGCAAGTTCTTTAACTCAACCTACTTATACCACAAATGTTATTATTATGATCAAATTATTATTTACATTTTACTGTTTTCAATTTTAATTTTATGTGGTCTAATATTTTTTCATGATAAGTAAGGAAGAATTTTTTATGGCTAATTTTTTAAAAAAAACATTTGGTGGATTAGAAAAAAGTTATTTGTTGCGACAATATTTATTCGGTTTTGTTTTTGTTATACTTATATTAATGCCTATATCTCAGTTGAAATTATCTGATACTATAGTTCCAACTACAATTGCTTTAATCCTGTGGGGATTTTATCCATATTCTAGGTTCGTTTATGAAAGCATTATAGAGTTTATAATAGGTGATAATATAATTATCTCAAATATCTTTTTATTTTTATTCTTAAAAATAATGACTATGGGAATATGCTTTTTTTTCTCTGTTTTTATAGCTCCTTTTGGATTACTGTATTTATATTTTTATCACTCTAAATTGGAAAAACAATCCAAAGCTAATGTTATCGATAACTAGTTAAAAATATATCTCAACAGAAATGAGGAAAGAAGAATAAAGCCTTTATTTCCTCTTAGATGACATAAAAATTATTTATCAATAAAAATAAGATCCTTTATTGACTTTTCATTAGACCCTATCCTGAATTTTGTGTATTTGCCAGTTAGAGGTAGTGAGTCATTCTGTCACCAAATTCTATAATAAATTGATTCATCGCATTTTTCGAGTTTTTAATAGGCATAGTCCATTTTTTAGATGCTTGCTGTATCGCTAAATAGATAACCTTTATAACCAAGTCATCGGTCGGGAAAACCTTACGTTTATTGATAGCATGAAGAATAACACTATTTGATCCTCGGTTAGCTCTCGGTGGCTGGTTTTATTGGGTGGCAATTGCCTTACCCACCCATCAAGGGTTGATTTACCAACACCGAAGTGGTCTGTGACCTCGCTCATAAAAACATGTACATTTGATAATACATAATGAGCCTATTATTGTTTAAATTCAGGACTAAATTTTTGACCATGAGGGTTCTTATTTGATTAATTATGATATTTCAAAACAGAATACAGATTGACTACACGCTTTTATAACTTTAAGCGTTATAAATAGAAAATGTGATACAAAGTGTGTTATATGTTAATAAACAGGCTTATATACTGAATAAGTATCTAGATCGACCACATAATCTACCTGAATACTTTCATCATATGGATAAATATCATAGATATAACGAGCACAAAAAACAGACATAAAATCTTGTATATCGCAATCGGCTACTACTGTCATCACTCGATATTTCAATTGCCCAATAGAAGACACTTTACCAGAAAGCAGTGAATCACCATAAAAACTTTCTATTTTAATTAACATATCAGCATTTTGTCTTATTTGGCTAAACTACCGATTATAGATGGTTGTTGATTAAAACTCAATTTCCTTTAATTCGTGATAAGACCCATAGACAATTCTATGTCATTTAGTGGTGGCGACTATTTGTTCTAAATAAATGGATGTCATCACAATTATGAAGCCGTTAAACTCACAAATGCATTAGGCTTTTGTTTTTTTAGCTTGTTATATTGAATAATAAAATCGGCTAATTCATCATCTTCAGCATAAAAATAAGCGCTAGGTACATCAAGAACTTTTGCGAGACGTTTTACAAGAGTAAAATCAGGAGAATGAACTTCATTTTCATAAGAACTAATGCGGGAACTTGCTGATTCTTCGTCTAATCCTGCTTTTACTCCAAGTTCAGTTTGTGTCAGATCTGCATTAATTCTAGCTATTTTTAATCGCTTACCAATCATGATTATTGCTGCTCATCTTATATAGTTTTGATTAATAATTATCCTCTTCTTCGATTTAAATTTCGTAATAGAATACTTTAATAAATCATGTATAACTTGAATTTTGTTTTTAATTTAATCATAATTAAAGTTTTAAATTAATAATTCATGTAATTTATGATTTTAGGAGGTATTATGAATAGCAAAAAGGACTGGCATTCTGCCGATATTATTGCTGCATTGAAAAAGAAAGGAACAACGCTATCTGCGTTATCTAGACAATCTGGCTATGCACCTTCAACGCTCTCTAACGCACTTGTTCGCCCATGGACAAAAGGCGAACTGATTATTGCCAATGCATTAGGTATAGAGGCTAAACGGATTTGGCCCTCTCGTTATAAAAAGAAAATTCGGTCATTGCGAATTAAAAAATGTGAATAGAAACAATTTGATATCTATTACGGACAATACTAAAAAGTCGGGTCAATAAAATGCATGGCTTAAGGCACGCTTATACTTTACACGATAAAAAACGTTTACTGGTTGGAAATCACCAAGAACAGGAAATTGACTAGTAAAGAGCTAATTCCTAGCAGTAAAACAAGATCAATAGTCGCGGTAAATAATTAGCAGAGAATTGAGACATTAGCAGGTTTGTTTGGTTATGGTTTATTTAGGGAAGATAAAAATATATTTCACATTTAATATAAGATAAAATAGCTCACATATATTATTGATGTATTTGATTATTTCAGGTGGCTTTTTAGTTATTTTATTTAACATTACAGGTAATAAGATATGAGTGTACAGTTTAATTTTAACCAGCTTCATACTATTTATTCTAAAGCATGGCTAGATAAAAAACCAACAATAGCCTTTGAATTAGTCATTGGAAGAGGCCATTTTGTTTTTATGATCTTTTTTTCACCAGAAGACACTAAAGCATTAGGTGAAAACCTTTTTATATATCTTCGTAATGCAAACTCTTTATTAAAAATAAAATTATACGGAAGTCGTAGAAATGGTAACTTTAAAGTTTTTGTAAATGAAAGGCAGCAACAGCTAATGACTGACGAACTTCAATTAGTCGCAGGACAAGGAAATTTTAATTTCGAACAATTTCTCTCAGAACTAAATAATCAAATTCCCCAAGAACTACCAGAACAAAAAAATATTGATACATTAAGGAATATTTGGCGAAATGTTAAGCATCAATTAAAAGACACTGTTGATCAAGCAGATAGAACAATTCTGATTGGTGTAACAAAACTTCCTGATAATAAAAAACCGCAAGATAAGACCTTAAGAAAGTTATACGTTTTCACTGATAGTACAGCTGATGATATTAATGACTTCATTAAAGCATTAAAAGAGAATAACTATACATTGAAATGGACTGATGACGCGACAAAAATTCCTAAATCATTTGCTGATTTGATTATAAAAATCAAATAATAATTAAGAGTAAACTATAGTAATTTTAAGCAACTCATTATTTAAATATGTTACATATGCTTAAAAATAATTTATTTAATGGATTATTAAAATGACTAAAAAAATAAACAAGAAAAAAGTATTAAAAAATAGAATTAAAAAAATAGAGAAAAAAAGAAGGAAGAAAGATACTAAAAGTAATTTCAATGCTAATGTTACGCCTAATTTATCCAAAGATAAATTAAGCCATTTTTCCCCAATACACACAGCCGCAGCTTTTTCTTCATTACTTTTGGAACCAAGACATCAGGCTAATCAAGATTTGATTGAAACCATTATTTCAGAATGTCTCACTCTATGTAAAGGCACAAAGAGACCTTCATTGAAAATCATTAACTCAATTTTGGAGAGTTTTTCTTTTAAAGAACAAGTATTATCGGAAGACTCTGTTGAAGATGTCTTTATTTCAAAGATTTGGTTTGAAGATATTCCTTATAAGGTTTGTACAGGATTACATGAAGGTGGAATATATCAATTACAAATTTTTTGTGATTTAGTGGCAAATATGCCTTTTGCTGAAGATATAAATAATCTGAAAAACTCTATCAAAGCAGTTCTTATCGCATCAGACCAAATTATCACTCGTAACAATCTTCTTGTATATACTGTTGGTGGTATGGAAGAAAATAACAAAAGTATTTTCTCAGATTCTAAATTAGATAGTTATATCAATAAAATAAAAGTGAATGAATTTATAAACATAGAACTTCTTCCTTGTTTAAATTTAAATGAGATATCCCCACAAACTTCACTTATAGACGGTATAGATAAAACTCCTTTTATAAAGTGTCAAGAAGGCATTCTGCTATTGCTATCCTCTTCAATCATCATTTGTATAAAAAAATTAATCATTGAATTTTTTAATACAAATAGAAGTATTATTGAATTAGATAAACTTTATTTTAAAGAGCAATGTAAAAAAATATCAAATATAAAAATCCTCGGTAAGTTATCTGATACTGTTATTATACCTCGATATATTTCAAATAATACCGGATGGAAAGTTGCTGATACAGTTGCAGAATTTGATCAAGGGTATTTATATCATTTTATTTTTATTTTTGATTCAATGCGAAATATTTTACCTAACTGGTTTCATTCATACGAAAAAAACACCTCAGAAATAGAAATATTCGTTGGTAATTTAATTAATAAAACAAAAGAGTCTGCGATAAAAAATAAAAACGCTAAAAAAGGATGTTCTATCATTGTATTATGCGGATATGGACGCCCAATGATGTATTCTTCAGAAATAAAAAATGAAGACTCATGGATGATTGAATCTACTAACAGTCATGATCTTGATACTTTAAGTAAGTATTCTGCTTGCTCCCCTCATAAAGTATGGAGAGTTATTGAATCTGTAGAAAAGCTAGAGAAAATAGGATTTAAAATTTTTAATTCAAATGGTTTTCTAAATTTATTTGCTTATGCTAAGAATAATAACTACTGCATAATTTCATATAAAAATTTTCAAGGTACATCTAACAGTTCAAGTAATGTAGTTGTTCACCTTCCTTCAAATTGCCAAGCTAAATTAAGGGAAGAAGTTTTATATAATAATAATGAAATGCTAGTTAACCATCCCACATTGGGATTAACAAAGGTTACTCGTCGTTTTGTTGGGGGAGAGTTTACTAAAAACCCTAAATTTCATATTTATTGTCCTAGCTATATAGATAACATTATGAGAAGTATATATATAAAAGGCTCATTATCTTTATGGATAGAAACTGAACTAGTTGAAAATATTCCAGTTCCCTTTCAATGTGTATTATATGAGTCTGTCTTATCATGGTTTGGTATACTCACTCAATATATTCAAGATAATAATATTTTTATACCTAAAAATATTATTTGTTGGAAAATAGTATTTAAATACCCAGATGATTATTTTGAATCACTTGAAAAAAAAATAGATTTAAATCTAGTTGACTTTTGTTATCAATACGAATTTGATGAGGATACAAAAACATTATTTACCTACTTCAATCAAAACTTAATTTATGGATTACGTCTGCCTACAAATAATTCCGAAAAAGCTATTACCAGATCCTTTCTTAGTTTCCTTAGTGAATATAATCTAGACATTGATATTGAAAAAACGCTTAATAAAATTATTAAAAATAATGATGCTAGATTTATTCATGGATTTAAATCAGAAAAATATAGAGCTCATTTTAATCTTGAACAAGAAGAGCCTATTTATATTGAAGATGCAGATCAGGAAAATATTAAGATTGGGTTAGGTTGGAATATCAGACAAAAAGAACAAGGAAATAAAATAGTCGGTAAAGATGCGTGTAAGGAATATTTAAGAGAGCTTGTAGCATTTATCTGGAGTAGGTTAAGAACATCGTTAAGAGATCTGGATCGCAATGACCTTATTTCAAAACTAATTTTTAATATTGAATGCTTGGAACAACAAAAAGAAAGATGGTTAAAAACAAGTAAAGCGAATGTAGCCTTACATGATTATGATGAAACAATCACTGTTTTACATAAAATGTTACCATTATTGAATGGAGCATTACTGTCTTCAAGACTCATTATTGAAATGGCAATTTGTGAGTCTCCAATTATAAATGGGAAAAAAGCTGGCAAATTAGATATACAAGAACTTATGTGTTTGGCTATGTCAATGCATCAATATGGTGGTTTATCAGAGGCAATTAATTATGAGGCCATTCTACCAGAAATAGTTATTTCATCTTTTGGAGATATTTTATTCGATAGTTCTTTTATTGATAAATTGATGCCCTCCTATTTTTCCAGAATAAATAAAAGTCAAGTCAATAATTCTATCTCTGATTATGAAAATAATTTTTCCACGAAAGAATATGATGGAAATAACATTACTGAATTATTTGATAATAGATTTAATGAAGCTTGGTTAGAGGAGTTTGGTTTTACTTTAGATGATGCAAAAAGTGTTATCCATTTATTAGCAAAGCATGGACTTAGTCTTAATCAGGTTTTTTATTCCATAACTTCCAAAGAGTTATTATCACTTTTCTCTAAAGAACAGCAAAATATTTGTGAGAAAGTGATTGATGCGTTAACTATATATTCCAGAGATTCATGGCAAACAATACCAAAACCATATAAAAAAGAAGATTGGCAACCTTGGAAGTTTAGGCGTAGATTTTCGCTCGCAATGAAACCAATAATAAAAAGTTCTGATGACAAATTTATAATTTCACCACAATTAATAATCAACTGTTTTTTATACCTTCTATATAGTTGCTATGAAGCAAGTATTGATGAAAATCATTTTGTTAGTAAAAAAATGAAGCAATGGATTGGTAGTATACGTAGTGAAAATGGGCTTCAGTTTAACACTGAAATAGCAAATAAATTGAGTGAAAAAGGATGGATTGTTAGATCAGAAATAAAAATCACCGAGATCTTAAATAAAAAACTAGATAAAGATTATGGTGATGTAGATGTTTTTGCTTGGAATAAAGAAACTGGTCGGGTATTAGTCATTGAGTGTAAAGATCTTGAGTTTGCCAAGACACAAGGAGAGATTGCAAGACAGTTACATGAGTTTAAAGGACAATTAAATCATAAAGGAAAACAGGATCGATTACTAAAACATATATCCAGAATTGATATTATTAATGAAAATTTAAGCAATTTAGCTAAGTTTACTGGAATTAATTCAACAATAAATATTGAGGGCTATGTAATTACATCTCGTATTGTACCAATGCTTTTTGCTAAGAGTTTTTTACATCAAGATAAAATTAAATTTCTAGCTCTAGAAGATATTATTGATAATGCTATGTATATTTAACTATCACATTTGAATTATCAGGTAACACATGGTCTAAAGCGTTTTCAACTAAGCAAAATGATAGCGGCGTAAAAAATGCAAATAGGACTGATGTGGTAGAATGTGATTCGACTTTAGATGTTGCGTGATAAGTTGCAAAGCATTTATAAGTAATTTCTTATTTCAAATTTCAATTATAAAAAAATTAAAAATTTTTTTATAATTGAAACACAATTTGTTAGAATAGGCTCTATCTAAATACATTCGATATAGCCATTTGGACATTAATCAACAATTACCCTTCCATTCAATGGTTGAACTGGTCGGTTGTTGTCATGATGCATGATTGAATGGAATTTTTGAATTTGTTCATCTGAAGCAGTAACTGATTTTTCAAATACAATCCATCTTACACCTTCTGTACAAGGTGGAGTGGTAAGTGATCCACTAAAGCGATAATAATCCAATTTTTTAGGAAATAATTTTTTAATATCAATTGTTCTATCTAAAATAGTTTTATTGCCTGATTCTGTTGGCATTTGTTGCCATGCTTTTGCTATTTCTTGATTCTCCTTACCATAATCAAACATTAATGCCACTACGGTAAGCTCTCCATCTTTATTTTTGTAAACAAAGTGGGCTTCCATTGGATAATGTTTACCTTTAATGGTATTTTCACTTATTGTATGAAAATGGAATTGCTGTAATTTAAAAATTTGATCGTCCAACGTTAATTGATTATCTCCAGAAACACTAATCTCAATAGTATGTCCATTATTAATAATTTCTTGTTTACCAGCCTCAAAAGAAAACTTTAAATTTTCATGATGAGTTTTTAAAACATGGTCAATGTTAATAGGTGACTGATTTTTTCCGTTTTCACATGTAGAATATTCAATGGATAATTTACCCCAGTTTTCTGGTTTTTCTTGACCTTCATATCCCCAATGTGAAGTATCCTCTGCTGCCGTACAAGATAGACTAATTAACATTAGTGCTACAATTATTATGTTTTGTTTCATTTTAGATTTACATTAATAAATTAAAGGAAAACAAATTATACGTCACAAAAAATAACCTTACTACACGAGATTAACATTATTTTTTCTTTTTTTTATTATTTTTTTAATTGTAAGACGAAATAATTTTAATCAAAAAATTATCAATCTAGTCAGTCTGTTTTATAGTTTATGCTATAGATAACCTATCAATAATTAGGGGGTCTATAATGATGAAGATAGGATTATAAATCGAAAATTAAGAAGTAAAACTCTTCTAGGTTTGTTTGAAATAACACCCTATGATTAAAGATATAAATATTGAGTTGTTGTAGTCTAATTTGCATTTAGTGAGAAAATAAAAAAGGGCAAATGCCCTTTACCGTTAAAATATAATATTAGAAGGTGTAACGAATACCTGCTAAGAAATCCATCGAACTTAATTTAGCGCTCGCTTTTACATTAACACCCTCAATATTGGTTTTTATAGAAGTTTTACCAGCATTAACATAACGTGCGGTAAAATCAATATCGACATTTTCGTCAATGTTATATGTTACGCCAGCAGCTACATTCCAAGCAAATTTTGTTTTAGTATCTGATATGCCAACTGAAGCTGATTCTTCAGTAAATTCACTTTTATAATATCCTGAGTATTTCTGATCCAACTTAGTGAAAGCAATACCTAGTCCAGCTCCAACAAAAGGAGTAATGGAATAATTAGTTTCAATATCATAGTATGCATTTACCATCAAAGTATTCATGCGAACTTTGTGTTTATCGCTAGTTTGAAGATAATCGTCTTCCAAATCTACATCACTATAAGCGTGACGGTATTTTTTATCTGAATTACCGCGTATTGTAAAAGATAGCTCAGTACGAAGGGGAAGTTCATAATCATATTTGAAGTTATAACCAATATTTAACGCCCCTGCGATTTTACCGTTTTTGAAAGATCCAATTTTAACCGTTTCGGACTCATCGAAATAAGACAATGTATCTTTAATGCTGTTAGCCTTCAAAATACTCGCACCTAATTGCCCCCCTAGATATATTCCTATCGTTTCAGTTTGAGCAAACGCTGGGAAACAGGCGATAGTTGCCAGAGTAATAAGTGTTTTTTTCATATTTTATTTTCCTTTCCTTTTAAATTACTTTTTTGTCATTTAATTAACGTGGCAAGTTTAAACGAGCAAATAAGATAAAGCAATAAAAAATAAGAAATTTATAAAAGCTGAAGGTAACAACTAATTATTTATATAAGATATACGATAGAGGAATGATAAAAATAAAGGGAGTGGGTTAAAATTGGCTCCTCCAACAGGACTTGAACCTGTGACATACGGATTAACAGTCCGCCGTTCTACCGACTGAACTATGGAGGAACACTCGGGATAAGATAGTAACGATCTATAATGATTATGTCAATGTGAAAAACAATATTTAAATTTAATTGCTCAGCTTGTAATCAAATCTCTTAATGGCATGCTAAAATAGATAAAATTATATGGTCAAGGTAAATAAATAGTTATGAAAAAAAATATTTGTGTGTTTTGTGGTGCAAGTGAAGGTAATCGCGCAGAATATCGTGTAGCGGCAGAACAATTAGGGGTATTAATTGCAAACCAAAATAGACGATTAATTTATGGTGGTGGAAATAAAGGTTTAATGGCTGTTATCGCCAATTCAGTTTTAGCTCATGGAGGCGAAGTTATTGGAATTATTCCAGAGCGACTAGTCAAAGCAGAAACAGCACACCATAACATTACTCGTTTAGAAATTGTTGAAAATATGCATCAACGTAAAGCACGTCTTTGTGAATTAGCCGATGGATTTATCGCTATGCCAGGAGGAACTGGTACTTTAGAAGAGGTTTTTGAAGTTTGGACTGGTATGCAGATTGGTTATCATGAAAAACCAGTTTCATTGTATAATCCAGCCAAATTTTGGGAGCCTATGATGAATTTTTTACAGCATGCTGTCGATGAAGGTTTTATTAGAGAAAGTTTTTATAAAACTTTAATTGTGTCTAATGATCCACAATCTATTCTACAAAAAATGGACGATTTTACTGCTAAAGATTTACAACGTTGGGTAAAAAAATAATTCAAAAAATAAAAAATGCCATCAATTGATGGCATTTTAGTATAAATAAATAATTTAAGCAGAAGCCGTTTCTGTGCTTAATTCAGGTTGTTTAAATACCGCATAGGCAACACCAGAAACAAGAGAACCAATTAAAATTGATAGTAAATAACCACCAACAGGCTTCACTACTCCAGGGATAGCTAAAGCGAATAATCCACCATGTGGTGTCATAAGCTGTGAACCAAATGCTAACGCTAAACCGCCTGTAATTGCCCCACCAATAATACAGCAAGGAATCACTCGTAATGGATCACGTGCCGCAAATGGAATCGCTCCTTCAGAAATAAAGCATAAACCAAGTACTAATGAAGCTTTACCACTTTCTTGTTCAGCTTTAGCAAATTTTTTACGAGCAATTAATGTAGCAATACCCATAGCCAAAGGAGGAACCATGCCACCTGCCATAACCGCCGCCATTGGTGCGTATACTTGAGCTGAAATTAAACCTGTACCAAACGCATAAGCAACTTTATTAATTGGTCCACCCATATCAGTACACATCATACCGCCTAAAAGTGCACCTAACAAAACAGCATTGGCGGTTCCCATTGATTTCAACCACCCAGTTAAGGCTTCCATTAACCATGCGATCGGCGTACCAACTATAAACTGCATGACTAAACCTGTAGCTAATGTAGCAAGTAAAGGTACAATAAGAATTGGTTTTAATGCTTCAAGTGTTTTCGGTAATGGTAAATACTTTGAGATTAACATTGCTAAGTAACCAGCAAAATAACCTATGATAATACCACCTAAGAATCCAGCACCCGTAGAGACAGCCAGCAAACCACCTACAAGTCCAGGAGCTAAGCCAGGTCTATCAGCAATAGAATAAGCAATATAACCAGCAAGTAAAGGTACCATAAGTGAGAATGCAAGCCCACCAATTTGTGCTAAATGAGATTCACCAACCAGTTTTTGTACACCATCAACCATTTCAAATGAACCAAAAGCAAACGATAAAGCGATGATTAATCCACCCGCAACAACCATTGGTAACATATAAGAGACGCCTGTTAATAGATGCTGATAGATGCCTTTCTTCTCATTACTCGATTTTGTTGTTGAAGCAGAACGTGTTGGTTGATAGATTGTCGCTTCTTCAAATGCTCTATCTAATTCTTGTGCAGTTTTTTTCAGTGCAGGACCGGTTTTAGTTCGATACATCTTTTTACCTGCAAACTTGCTTAAATCGACTTCTATATCACATGCTACAATCACAACATCAGCTGAAGCCACCTCTTCTGGTGTTAATTCATTGCCAACACCAACTGAGCCACGTGTTTCAACTTTACACCACCAACCACGTTTTTTTGCTTCTTCTTCAATCGCTTCGGCTGCCATGAAAGTATGCGCAACACCTGTTGGACAAGCAGTTACCGCAACAATACGTTTTACACCACTTCCCGATACTGAACTTGTGTCACTATGTTTAGATTGTGCGAAAATAGCAGCTTTACTTTGTGCATCTTTGAGTATTTGTTTAGGATTGGCAAAAATATCATTGAGATCACTAACTACATAAACTTTTTTTCCGATCACGGTTTTATCACTGACATCACCTGATCCGATAGCAACAGTTACCTCTGCTGATGCCACACTATCGACGATATTAAAATTTAATGAATTAGCAGCTAAAACCAATTCAGCTTTAGCTAAACGTCCATTAACAGGGCCTGCATTATTCCCCTCTATTATGTAAATATTCATGAATACTCCTATCCAGCAATTATTTCAATTTTATCCAACATATTGGTTACAGCCTGACGATCAGCAATACCAACTCCGGCTTGTCCAACAGATAACGCAGCAACACTTGAGGCGAAAACTAAGGTGTCTTTAATTGATTGACTGGTCATAAGTCCATACATTAATCCACCAACCATTGAATCACCAGCACCAACGGTACTTACTACCTGACATTTTGGTGGTTTTGCTAACCATGCTTCATGTTTAGTTACCCACAAAGCACCTTTGCTACCAAGTGAAATGACAACGTTTTCTATGCCATCATTGATAAGTTCCATAGCAGCAGCTTTTATTTCAGCTAACGTCGACAACTTGCGTCCTACAAACATTTCAAGCTCTTTGTCATTAGGTTTTATTAACCACGGTTTAGCTTTCAATCCTGCAACTAACGCATCACGGCTACTATCAAAGACCACTTTAGGACAAATTGCTTTCACTTGTTTCATCCATTCTGTGAACTTTTCCAGAGACACTCCGGCAGGCAAACTACCACTAATTGCAATCATATCAAAATTTTTTAACCATTCGAGAGAATCGGTAACAAAACTTTGCCAATCTTGCTCTGTTATAGTAAAACCAGAAAAGTTTAAATCAGTAACTTCACTATTTTCCTCAGTCAATTTAACATTAATGCGGGTACGACCCGCTATAGATTGAAATTTATCCTCAACATTAAGTGAATTAAATAGTAAATTAAAACCATCACGATTTTCTTTACCTAAAAATCCACCCAAAGTTAATTTAATACCAAGATCAGATAATACTTTAGCAACATTGATGCCTTTGCCAGCAGCAAGTAATGCATTAGTTTGAACTAAATTAACATCGCCAAGTTCTACTTTTGGACAAAAACCTAATAGATCATAAGCAGGATTTAAAGTGATAGTTGCAACACGATAAGTCATGATTAAATACCCTCACCTAAACCACTCTCAATAGCTTTTCCAATCGCATCTAGTGCTTGAACAGCATCATCACCTACTGCTGTGAATAGTAATCGACTGCCTTTTTTAGCGCCAAGAGCAACAATTTTCATTAAGCTTGTCGCACTAACAGGTTCAGCTTTACCATCAAGGTTTGCAACAGTAACTTTACTTTTAAATTCTTTCACTAATTTAACTAATACCGATGATGGGCGAGTGTGCAAGCCATTTTCATTTGGAACAATAAATTCACGAGTTAATATTGGATTATTTGTATCTGAAGTTTGTTTTGCATTGGACGATTGAGTCTCAAGTTGATTTGATACCGCAGATTGATCATTAGATACAAGCAAATCAATAATTTTATCAATATCAGCTGACAGTAAAAGATCCAATTTTTGATTAAAGGCTAAAGAAGCTAAATTATTTACTACGTTATCAATAGCATCATTCATCATCGACATGGTAATCAACAATTTAACTGGTTTACCGTCTTCATTTAGATCGCTTATTGTACGACTAATTGCAATCGCATTTTTTAGGTTACCTTCTTTGCTATCATTGAACCAAACGCCGCTACCCAAATAGTTAGGTTTATTATCCAGTACATTAGTAATAAAATTAGCATTTACTGCACTTTGTTGTTTTAAACGTGAAGCGTTTAATGCTTGTAAAGTTCCTAAACTATCCGCAGGAATATCCAATAATAAAGAAGATTCAGTTATACTAAATTGGCTATCTTCTATGCTCGATTTTCCCGTTAAAATCGCAATTGCCTCATCTGCTGATTGAATATTTTTAATGCGTTCTTCAACACCATCAGCGCTAAGTACATGTGTTAATTGACGAAGTAATTCTAAATGCTCATCAGAACTTGCTGCAATACCAATGGCTAGATAAGCTTTTTCGCCATCATCACCCCATTCAACTCCGTTAGGAAAGCAAAAAACTTGCACACCGGTTTTTTTTACTAAATGACGAGTTTTAGTTGTACCATGTGGAATAGCAAGACCAATACCCAGATAAGTTGCTGCTTGAGCTTCGCGTTCGAGCATTCCATCTACGTATCCTTCCTCAACAAATCCTGCACTTGTTAAAGCAGCAGCTACTTTTTTTATCGCCTCAGTTTTGTTAGGGGCTTGTTCATTTAAATGGATATTTTCTTTAACTAAATGAAACATATAATAAATACCTCTGGGTTGCTATGTTAAATCATCTAACATAATTCATATTATTTACTTAAATAACTTAATTGAATCGTTTCAGCAATAATGACGAGAATTATATTAATTATCAAATAAATTATCTCTATTAATAGAAAATATGTGATCTGGATCTTCTTTTTGTATAAAATTTAACAAAAAATTTTGTTAAAATGATCCTTTTTCATTAAAGTTCGATCCCGACTTAAACTGCCTCGGTAAATTAGTCGTCTAGGAATAACTGTGGTTCCTGGCTGATAATTCTCATTTTTCAAACAGTTTAATAACATTTTTATCGTCATTTTAGCAACTTCTTTATGATCTTGACAAAGTGATATAACTTTACAAGGTAAGAAATCCAATAATTCATTATCACCAAAAGTAGCAATAGTTAATGTTTCAGGTAAATGACCGAACTTTCTTAAGATTGCGTCAATAGTCCCTTGAAGCAAGGAAAAAGAGGTCGTAAAAATGCCATCAGGCAAATCATGATCTTCTAACCATTGACTAAAAGCGATATCAGCGTCGTGACGACTATAATTAGTTGCATATAAGAAATCAATTTTATTCTCATTATCATGATTACAATGATTAAGTCTAATATCATTAAATCCATCTAAACGAAGTTGACTAACCGATAGATTAGGTAAGGCTCCTAGATAAACCATAGAACCATGAACAACATCATTAAACGCTTGTGCTAAGGTTTTGGAGTCTTGTTTATCCGCACCAACTATATTTCTAAATTTAGTACTGGATAGAATTCTATCAAGAGCAAATAATGGAATTTTTGTATTTTGCCAATCGTCATAAAAAACATAATCTTTGGCGGAAACAAATGATGAGGAAATTACTAACGCATCAACTTGTCGTTGTTGAAGATGCTTAACGCACTCTTTTTCAATTTTGGGATCATCTTCTGAACATGAAAGTAATACTTGATAACCTTCTTTTCTTATTAACTGTTCTAAGTAATTAGCAATACGAGTATAACTGATGTTTTCTAAATCGGGAATAATAATGCCAATAGTATGAGTTTTACCCGCTCTAAGTCCGGCTGCAACCGCATTTGGCTGATAATCATGCTCTTTTACAACTGACATTACTTTTTCTATTGTCTGATCACTAACGCGATATTTCTTTGCTTTTCCATTAATAACGTAACTAGCCGTTGTTTTTGAAACGCCAGCTATTAGTGCAATTTCCTCTAATTTCATTATTATTATCTCGGCAAAAATATTGTCATTTATTTAACATGAATCAGAGAGAATAGTAAACAATCGTTTCTTTATTTACTTATACATATGTAATGTCTTTATTATTAGAATTAATTATCTATCAATAATAGATTGCGATATTTTGATTATGTATTTTTTCTATTTTAACGGGAGTATCAAAAATATCCTCTAAAATAGTTGAATCCATTACCTGATTTGGATTTCCCTGATAAATTAATTCTCCATTTTTCATTGCAAGAATATAGTTAGAATAGACCGAAGCAAAATTAATATCGTGAATGACAATAACAATAGTTTTCCCCAACTCATCTGCTGCACGACGTAACTGTTTCATCATTGCAACCGCATGCTTCATATCAAGATTATTTAGAGGTTCATCAAGTAATACATATTCTGTGTCTTGACAAAGAACCATTGCAACATAAGCACGTTGTCGTTGTCCTCCTGAAAGTTCATCTAAAAATCGATCTTTATATTCTGTTAAATTTAAAAATTCAAGAGCGCGATTAATATGTGCTAAATCATCTTTAGTTAATCGCCCTTTGCTATAAGGATATCGACCAAAACCTACTAACTCAGAAACAGTAAGTCTACTAGTAAAACGATTTTCTTGTCTTAATACTGAAAGATAGGTTGCAAGTTTATCACTTGGCGTATTAACCACATCCATGTTTTGAATCTTTACTAGGCCCTCATCAGCTAGTAATAATCGACTAATAATTGATAATAATGTCGATTTACCTGCACCATTTGGACCAATAATCGCTGTAATACCACCTTGTGATATTGTTGCACTCACATTTTTTAATACCGGTAAAGTTTGATATTTTTTACTAATATTATCAATTTCTATCACATTGGAACCTTTTTCAATAATAAGAAGATAAACAATGAACCACCAATAAATTCAATTACAATAGATAATGCACCTACCATATTTAAAACATGTTCTAAAAACATCTGTCCACCAACAAGAAAAATCACACCTAATAAAAAAGCTGTTGGTAATAAAAAGCGATGTTGACCGGAACCACTGATGCTATACGCTAAATTGGCAATAAGCAGACCAAGAAAAGTAAAAGGACCAACAAGTGCTGTTGATATTGAAACTAAAACCGAAACGAGTAATAAAATAATGGTGACACTTCTTTGATAATCGACACCTAGATTAATCGCATTATCACGTCCTAGAGCCAGTACATCAAACTTGAATCGCATTCGCCATAAAAAAAGACCAATTATGCTGGAAATAACTAACGAAAAGACAATTAATACGGGTTCAGCTCGAGTAAATGTTGCAAAAATTCGGCTTTGCAATACTGCAAATTCACTCGGAGCCATTAAACGTTGTAGTAAATTGGAAAAGCTACGAAACAGTGTCCCTAAAATAATCCCAATTAATAAAACTAAATGCAGATTTTGTTTAAGTTTGGTAAATAAACCTCGATACAAAAATAGAGAAAATAAAATTAACAGTAATGATTCAAAGACAAATTTACCAACAATGCCAATATAAGGAATACCTTGCGCATCAATAAAAAAGATTATCATCGTTTGAATTAACACAAACAAAGATTCAAATCCCATTATAGAAGGGGTCAAAATTCGATTATTCGTAACAGTTTGGAAAAGCAGAGTCGAAGTTGCAGCAGAAAAAGCCACTAAAATCATTGTTAAGACAATCCAAGCCCGATGGCGTAGAATGTAACTAATATTACCTTTTAAATTAAATGCCATAAATAAAACAACACAAAAAACGGCAATAATTAGTAAAAATACTATGGTTTTTCGAGTTGAAATGAGGCGTTTTTGATTAACTAGCATGACGTTTAGTACTCAACAACACTAAAAAAATAATTGCCCCTACCACACCAAGAATTACACTAACAGGTATTTCAAACGGATAGCGGATAACTCGTCCAATAATATCACAAAGTAACACTAACCCACTTCCGAACAAACATATCCAAGGGATGGTTTTACGAACGTTATCACCAAACATTAAACTGACTATGTTAGGAACAATCAAACCTAAAAATGGCAATACACCAACAACGACAACGACAATCCCACCAATAAGAGCTACCACAATAAGTCCGGTTAACATCACTTGATTATAATTAAGCCCAACATTAACAGAAAAGTCACGTCCCAGTCCCGCAACCGTAAAACGATCTGCACTCCAGCAAGCAAACAAGGTGATGCCCCCTACTAACCACAATAATTCATAACGACCTTGTAAAATACCTGAAAAATCACCGGATTCCCAACCTACAAGAGATTGCAATAAATCAAAATACATAGCAAAAAAAGTACAAATGGCACTAATTACTGCACCAAGCATCATTCCAATAAGTGGTACCATAAGGGCTGTTTTAAAAATAATTTTGCGAGAAATAAACATAAATAACACGGTACCAGCCATAGCAAACAAACTCGCTACCAACATTTTCATCATAACACTTGCGCCTGGAGCGAGTACCATCATCACTAATAAACCCAAACTAGCTGATTGAGTAGTTCCGACTAGAGATGGTTCGACAAATCGATTTTGGGTAAGGAGTTGCATTATTAAACCGGCAATGCTCATGGCACTACCCGCTAAAAGTAAAGCCACCGTTCTGGAAACGCGACTAACAAAAAAAATTTGTTGCATATTACTGTCAGACCAAAGATCGACTAACTTTACATGCCCTGCACCAATAAATAAGCTCAATGCAGTCATTGTTAATAAAAAAACAATGCCTGCAATAAAATAAACTCTTTTAGTCATGGTTTATTCAGTTAGCTGATGTTTTGTTTAAAACATCACTTATTTGGTCCATTAAACGACTATAAGTTTGAATACCACCTGAAATATACATTGATGTTGAATCTAAATAAACAATGTGATTTTGTTGCCATGCATCCGTTTTAGAAATTAATTCATTATTTAAAACTTGCTGTGCTGATTGAGCTTCTTTATTACCAATTGCATTGTCTCTATCTAGAACAAATAACCATTGAGGATTAACGCTTAGTACAAACTCAGAAGTAATCGCATTACCATGGAGCCCTGCTTCCTGAAATATGGTTGCAGGTTTAAAACCAAGTACATCAAAAATGAAGCCAAAACGTGATTTTGGTCCATAAGCAGACATTTTGCCACCATTAATCATAATAACTAAGGCTGTTCCTGCTGTGCTTGCTTTTGGACTTAACTGTTCAATTTTTTGATTAAAATCAGCAAGTAATTTTTTAGCTTCTTGTTGTTTACCAAAAATATGACCTAACTGTTCTGTACGCTGCGTTAAGCTAGCTAAGAAATTATTTGGATCGAGATCAAGCGAGATTGTCGGTGCAATGTCACTTAATTTTTTATACGCATCATTTGCACGTCCACCAGCAATAATCACATCGGGTTGGAGTGTACTTAGTACTTCGTAATTTGGTTCAAATAAAGTACCGACATTAGTATAAGCTTTGTCTGCATATTTTGATAAAAACTCTGGAAAATGTACATCTGATTGAGGAACCGCTGTAACAGGAATATTTAATGCATCGATAATATCTAATGTTGCAGTATTAAATACCACTACTTTTTTCGGATTTTCAGGAACGTCTGTTTTACCTTGGGCGTGTTCAATAACGATTGATGTTTTATTATCGGTAGGTGTATCTTTTTTATTGTCACAACCAACCAACGCAAATAAAGCGGCCAGTAATACTAAAAATTTAATTTTGATAGATGAATACATTGTAACTCCTAATTATTAGCTTAGTTCAAAAGCGCATAAATGATAAATATAATAATTATCATTTACGCCAAATTGTAACTAAAAATAAATAAGTGTTCAATGAACTTTAAACAAACAGCAAAATAATACTAAAGAATTTGATAAAAACAGCATTAGAGCATGATAAATTATTTATCATCAGATAACTCTTTAAGCTTTCTAGTCAATGTATTACGCCCCCAACCTAATAGATGGGCGGCATCTTGTTTATGCCCACGAGTAAAATTCAAGGCACAATTTAATAAAATACGCTCAACATCAGCAACGACCTTGGTTAAAATGCCAACTTTCCCTGCAAGTAATGCTTCTTTAGCCCACTGTTCGAGCTGATATTGCCATTCAATATTTATTTGTTCTTGATTACTCTGTTTAATGCTAACATCCCGACTTAAAATGTTTTTAGGCACATTTAATTGCAATAACTCTGGTGGTAAATCTTGCACAAGTATTTCTTTACTAGAAGACATAACTGTGACCCAACGGCAAGCATTCTCAAGCTGACGAACATTACCTGACCAATTAAACTTACATAAAACATCTAAGGCTTCAAGACTCAATACTTTACTTTCTACCCCCAACTCTTTTGCCGTAGTGTGTAAAAAATGTGCTGCCAGTTTTGGAATATCTTGAGCTCGCTCACGTAGTGGAGGTAATAAAATACGAATAACATTTAAACGATGAAACAGATCATCTCTAAATTTTCCTTCTCTCACTCTCGCTTCTAAATCTTGGTGAGTTGCCGCAATAATACGTACATCGACTTTGACTGGCGAATAACCACCAATACGATAAAACTGTCCATCAGCCAACACTCTTAATAATCTTGTTTGTACATCAAGTGGCATATCCCCAATTTCATCTAAAAATAATGTACCGCCATTAGCTTGTTCAAATCGTCCATGACGAATTTGAGCTGCTCCTGTAAAGGCACCTTTTTCATGCCCAAACAGTTCAGATTCAATAAGGTCTCTAGGAATTGCAGCCATATTAAGCGCGATAAATGGTGATTGCGAGCGAGGACTATGAGTATGCAGTGCTTTAGCAACAAGTTCTTTACCCGTTCCAGACTCTCCATTAATTAAAACACTTATTGAAGATTTAGATAAACGCCCAATAATACGAAACACTTCTTGCATTGCAGGTGCTTCACCAATAATACCTGTTGACGCTTTAGAGGTTGTATTATTACTATTTTTACTACTTTGAGTTTGAATTATTGCTCGCTCTACGAGTTGAATTACTTCATCAACATCAAATGGCTTAGGAATATAATCATAAGCTCCTCTTTGATATGCATTCACTGCAGCATCAAGATCTGAATGGGCTGTCATAATAATAACAGGTAAATCAGGATATTGTTCTTTAACATAATGAAGTAATGTAAAACCATCCAGCCCAGGCATTTTTATATCTGAGATTAACACTGCGGGCTTTTGTGGATTATTAACTAGAGCATCTATTGCTTCTTGACCACTTGAAAAACTAATACAGTTAAAATGAGCATTGGTTAACGCCTTTTCTAATACCCAACGAATAGAGCTATCATCATCAACAATCCAAACATTCATTTTAATTTACCTCACTACTTAATTGGCAGATAAACAGAAAACTCTGTATGCCCAGGCCAACTATTAAATTCAATTTTACCGTGATGTTGATCGACAATATTATGTGCAATTGAAAGCCCAATACCCGTACCGCCTTCATAACCACTTACCATTGGATAAAACAGTGTATCTTGTATCTGAACAGGAACACCTGGTCCATTGTCTTCAATATCTATGCGCGCACATAGACGATAACGCTGGCCATGTAAAGTAACTTGAAACGCTGTTCTTGTTCTAATTGTTATAGTTCCACTTTTAGAACCAATAGCTTGTAAAGCGTTACGAACAATATTTAAAATCACCTGCTCAATCTGCTCTGAATCATGAATGAATTCAGGCAAACTGGGATCATAATCACGTAAAATAACAACATTGAAAGGTTTTTCTAAACAAAGCAGTGCATATATTCGCTCAATTGCTTTGTGAATATTCTGTTCCTTTTGCTGCAATCGCTGTTGGGGACCAAGTAACCTATCTACAAGATTCCTTAATCTATCTGCTTGTTCAATAATTATTTGTGTATAATCTTGCAATTCATTTTTAGGTAGTTCACGTGATAATAATTGAGCGGCACCTCTAAGACCACCAAGTGGATTTTTTATTTCATGAGCAAGCCCTCTAACTAATTCTCGTGCTGCACTTTGTTGGGCTTGTTGCAATTGTTCCTGGCTCAAGCGCTTATGATTATTTAATGGAGCCATTTCTATCAATACATGACCATTTGTTAATAATTGTGCCGTTAACGATAAGATATGCAATTCATTGTTAACAACTAAATTAACTTCATTATCCGTAAAACCTTGATTTTTTTCTAATGCATTAAGCATTAATTCAATATCTAAGGAAAAATAACTCAATAAATCTGGAAAATAACTTTCTAATAATTTTTTGGAACTTTGCGCTAGTAATTGTTGTGCGGCAGTATTAGCATAAAAAATATTGAGTTTCTTATCTAATAACAAAATACTTGTGATCATCGAATCGAGAACAAGATTAGCATCAGATTCATTATCAAATGTCATCGTTGGATTTCCGTCCTCTTAAAGAAGCCACCACTAAATAGTGGTGGTTAAGATATAAAGTTTTTACTTATAGACTATAATACAATTCAAATTCAACTGGATGTGGTGTCATACGAACACGATCCACATCTTGACGTTTTAAATCGATATAAGCATCTATAGTGTCATTAGTAAATACGTTACCACGAGTTAAAAATTCACGATCTAAATTTAATGCTTCTAGTGCCTCTTCCAATGAGCCAGCCACTTGCGGAATTAATTTAGATTCTTCTGGTGGTAAATCATATAAGTTTTTATCCATCGCATCACCTGGATGAATTTTATTGATAATGCCATCTAAACCAGCCATTAACTGTGCTGCAAACGCTAAATATGGATTCGCTGATGGATCGGGAAAACGAACTTCAATACGGCGAGCTTTAGGGCTTGTAACAACAGGAATACGAATAGATGCAGAACGGTTACGAGCTGAATAAGCAAGCATAACTGGTGCTTCATAACCTGGTACTAAACGTTTATAAGAGTTAGTGGCTGGGTTAGTAAATGCATTGATTGCTTTAGCATGTTTAATAATTCCACCAATATAAAATAATGCCATTTCAGATAGACCGGCATATTTATCACCCGCAAAAAGGTTTACTCCATCTTTAGCAAGTGATTGGTGGCAATGCATACCTGAACCGTTATCACCAAATATTGGTTTTGGCATAAACGTTGCAGTTTTACCATAGGCGTGAGCAACATTTTGAACAACATATTTATAAATTTGAACTTCATCAGCTTTTTTAGTTAATGTGTTAAAACGACAAGCAATCTCGTTTTGACCTGCTGTAGCAACTTCATGGTGATGAGCTTCAACGATTAAACCAAGTTGTTCCATAATCAAGCACATTTCAGAGCGAATATCTTGTGATGAATCAACCGGTGGAAGTGGAAAATACCCCCCTTTTACACCAGGACGATGCCCTTTGTTACCTTCTTCATATTTAGTGCCTGAATTCCAAGCCGCTTCGATATCGTCAATATGAACAAAACTGCCTGACATCGGCGAACCAAAACGTACATCATCAAATAAAAAGAACTCAGGTTCTGGTCCAAAAATAACAGTGTCAGCAATACCTGATGATTTTAAGAAGTCTTCTGCACGTTTAGCTATCGAACGAGGATCACGATCATAACCTTGCAATGTAGCTGGTTCTAAAACATCACAACGTATATTTAATGTCACACTTTCAAAAAATGGGTCAATAACCGCGCTTGATGAATCTGGCATTAATACCATATCTGATTCGTTAATACCTTTCCAACCTGCAATTGATGAGCCATCAAACATTTTACCATCTTCAAAAAAATCAGTATCAATTTGGCTAACCGGAATAGTAACATGTTGCTCTTTACCCTTAGTATCAGTAAAACGTAAATCAACAAATTTCACATCATTTTCTTTAATTAGCGTTAAAACTCTTTGTATAGACATGTATCTTCTCCATTGAGGACAAATAATTGTTCAGTTTAAAAGGCATTCTTGCCGAATTGTTTATAATTATGCAAATATGATGCCATTCTTTAATCATATTGTTTTAGTGGATTTATCTTTGATGATAGTAACATAAATGCACAAATTGCACCAAATTAAAGCAATAAGCACCAAATCAACGCACCAAAATTACTCATCATTCAAAAAATTATCGTTTTAATGCCCTAAAATAGAGAAATTTTACCATATAAGTCATTATGCAAGATCCATTTCGTTTTTTAAATTGACATTTTTCTTAAGCGAATCATCTAATCACCAAACAAAAAACATGAATAATAAAGAATAATGCATAATTGGATTTTAAATAACAGCACATAACTAAAATAGGCTTATAAAAAACATAAAATTAAGATAACTTATTAAAGTTATCTAAAATCCAACCTTAAATTAATACGGTTCCATGTAAATTAAGTTTTCTCCTTTAGCTCTGTATTTCAATGCATAATACCGTTATAATCTTGCCTTATTATTAAAAAATTAGGTAATTATATAAGTATGGACTTTATAACACTCGAAATTCTACCTTTTGTAAAAAATCATCTTTTGCTTTCATTAGGTTGGATTGCACTATTTATCACAATTATTGTACTAACTATTAAAAGTAAACTATCAAAAGTTAGAGTTGTTGATAATGCTCAAGCAATCCATATGATTAACAAAGAAAATGCAGTTATTATTGATATTCGATCGGCTGATAGCTTTAAAAAAGGTCATATCACCGACGCTCATAATGTTTTGCCTATCGATATTAAAAATTCCAGTTCAAAATTAATTGAAAAATTTAAAGAAAACACCATAATTTTGATTGACGAAAATGGTTTATCATCAGCGAGTATTGGTGAAACACTTGTCAAACAAGGCTTTTTAAATGTGTCTGTATTGAAAGATGGCATTGCAGGCTGGAATGGCGAAAATTTACCACTAGTTAAAAAATAATATTATTCAAAAATAAGGTTTTATCATGACAGAACAAAATAATACACAACAACCTGAAACACAATTTGCAATTCAGCGTATTTATACTAAAGATGTTTCATTTGAAACTAATAATGTACCTGAAATTTTTACTAAACAATGGCAACCCGATATGAATTTAGAGTTAAATTCATCCTCGCAAATCTTAAATGAAGGGGTTTATGAAGTTGCATTACGTGTGACGGTCACGGTAAAACAGCAAGATGAGATTGTGTATATTTGTGAAGTGACCCAAGCCGGTATTTTTTCACTTATTGGATTTGATGAAAACCAAGTTCAACATTGTGTTGGTTCTTATTGCCCAAATATTTTGTTCCCTTACGTACGTGAAGTGATTTCTAACTTAGTAAATAAAGGATCATTCCCACAAGTAAATTTAGAACCAGTAAATTTTGAAGCACTATATATGAACTATATTCAGCAACAAGCTGAAGCTGAGTCAACCGAAACATTGCAATAGTTGTAGTGTTTAAATCAATAGAAAGTTTTTTGGATTATTATGAAAAAAAATGCTGCCGTGACAGTTATTGGAGCGGGTTCTTATGGAACGTCTTTAGCTATCTTGCTAGCTCGAAATGGCCACCCTACATTATTGTGGGGACATAACCCTGATAAAATGACTGTTTTGCAGCATGACAGGCAAAATAGGCAGTTTTTACCGGATATTCCTTTTCCTGACCAGCTTCAAATTGAAGCCGATCTAAAAACCGCAGTTGCGGCTTCACCTGTTTTATTAATTGTTGTACCAAGCCACGCTTTTGGTAGTATTTTGAAAAAAATTAAGCCGTTTTTAAGAAAAGACAACAAAATTGTTTGGGCAACAAAAGGGCTTGAAGTTGATACAGGCAGATTGTTACAAGATGTAGCTCGAGAAATTTTGGGTGATCACATTCCATTAGCGGTTATCTCTGGACCAACATTTGCCAAAGAAGTGGCTTCAGGTTCTCCAACAGCAGTAACCGTCGCATCAACTAATGAGCAATTTTTATCTGAATTGCAAAGTCTATTTCACTGTAGTAAAAGTTTTCGTGTTTATAGTAGCAAAGACTTTATAGGAGTACAGCTCGGTGGCGCAATAAAAAATGTTATTGCTATCGGCGCAGGTCTTTCAGACGGTTTAGGGTTTGGTGCTAATGCTAGAACGGCGTTAATCACCCGAGGACTCGCCGAAATGATGCGTTTAGGTGAAGTATTGGGAGCTGATCCTGCAACTTTTATGGGAATGGCAGGACTTGGCGATCTAGTTTTAACATGCACAGACAATCAATCCCGTAACCGTCGCTTTGGAATATTACTTGGTCAGAATAAATCTATTCAAGAGGCCCAAAATATCATTGCTCAAGTTGTCGAAGGTTGTAAAAACACAAAAGAGGTTTGGTCACTCGCTCAAAAGTACCATGTTGATATGCCTATTACTGAACAAATATATCAAATTTTATATGACCATAAAGATCCCAAACAAGCTGCCATGGCATTACTTGGACGCTCTAAAAAAGAAGAGTTAAAAAGCTAATCTTTTACTTAAATGTATAGTTAACCTGAAACTTTTTTACAAATTTCAGGTTTTTTTTAGATGTTTAAGCCAATACCATTTTCTTTTGCTTTAAGGTAAATGTCATAACCAACATAGACATCAAGTACTGCTGTTCCAACCGATTTAAATAAAGTAATTTGCTGCTCATTTTGACGACAAAGTTGCGGATTTAAAATTAAATCACCTAATTCTAAAAAATCATCTTTTGATACTATTTTTTGGTGAAGCGGATCAATAATATCCCCCGCTTCAGCAAACACACCTCCTTTCGTATCAAGTACTCGAATTTCGGCTTTTTCTACAATATTACTTGGGATCTCATGCATGTCTGGCATGTATGCCCCTACACCATTGATATGAGTGCCTGGCTTAACTAAATCTCCATTAAAAGTTACCTCTTTTGACGTGGTGACAGAGGTAATGATATCCGCTTGATGAATATCTTCATCAATATTGTAAGAAAAATAAAGATTAACAGAAAAATGTTCAAATCGTTTCTTCATTGCTTCGGTAAATTGTTGCCCTTTATTAGCATCAAGTCCAAAGATTGCCACATCTGTTAATGGACGAACGGTTAACATTGCTTCCAATTGTGAAGCAGCTTGTCCACCTGTACCTATCAACACTGCCCGCTTAGAATCTTTACGGGCTAAAAGATCGGTTGCAGCACCTTGCACAGCGCCCGTTCTAAGTTGGGTCACAAAAGTACCATCTAACATGGCACATACTTCACCAGTTTGTGGATCGATCATCATGACTTGAGCCGGTACAGAGGGTTTACCTAATTTGGGATTATCTGGAAATACCGAAACTATTTTAATACCGACAATATCTTGACCTTTTATATAGGCCGGCATAAACAAGCATTGTCCTTTTTGCATATCGAAATTGATACGTAATGGTACATCACTTTTTCCTTGAGTATAAATTTTTAAAGCTTGTTTATCAGCGGCTATTGCTTCTGACATAGTGTAGAATTTTTCAATATCTTTAGCTGTTAAAATGAGCATTTTGATCCCTTATTGTTCTTTACTATTTATTTACGAATTTTTGTATTTATCATCTATTTTTAGATTGAACATCACCATCTTAATACATAACAATATGTTTTATATTGTTTATTTAATAATATTTACATTTCTTGTATATTTTAATTATTTTCACTATTATTACATGGTGCAATTTTACACGATAATTGAGAATTCAGATGTTATTTAAAACATTAAAAATCTTATTAAAGATGCTATTCCATGTCAAAGTTCATGGTAATTTTAAAAATTTAGAACAAGACAGATTGCTTATCACACCCAATCACGTTTCTTTCCTTGATGGTATTCTAATCGGCGTTTTTTTACCAGTAAGACCAGTATTTGCTATCTACGCAGGTTATATCAATCATTGGTTAGTACGCTTAGCTAAACATTATGTAGACTTTGTGCCAATGGATCCCGTTAACCCAATGGCTATTAAACGCTTAGTTCGTGAAATTGAAAAAGGCCGACCTATTGTAATTTTTCCTGAAGGAAGAATTACAGTTACAGGCTCACTAATGAAAGTTTATGATGGTGCTGCTTTTGTTGCTGCCCGATCTCAAGCAACCATTGTACCTGTCTGGATTGAAGGTGCTGAATTTACCATCACCAGCCGCTTAAAAGGATTATTTAAACGCCACTTATTCCCCAAAATAGTGATTCATGTGCTTGAACCAACATCCATTCCTATGCCTAATGCACCTAAAGCTAGCGAAAGACGCTATATTGCCGGTGAAAGACTTCATCAAATAATGATGAATGCTCGAATGGGAAGTCGTCCAAAATTAACCCTTTTTGAAGCATTGCTTGAAGCTCAAGTGCGCTATGGCGTGAAATCACGAATGGTACAAGATCCTACAACTAATGAAGCATCTTATCGCAATCTCATCAAACAAATTATTGGCATTAGTTGCATCGTTTCTAAATTCACTAATAAAAAAGAACGTGTTGGAGTTCTATTACCCAATTCAACTATTACCGTTGCTACCATTTTTGGTTTATCGGTAAAAAACCGCATTCCAGCAATGCTCAATTATACTGCAGGAACAAAAGGTTTAACCTGCGCTATCACTGCAACTGAAATCAAAACTATTATCACTTCACGTAAATTCATCCAAAAAGGAAAACTCGACTATTTACTTGAAGAAATCAAAAATGTTAAATGGTATTTTTTAGAAGATTTACGTAACAGTTTAACATTTACCGATAAGCTTTATGTTACCGTTCACCAATTTATTCCGCGTTTGGTTAAACAAGATCAATCCTGTGATGACGAAGCTTTAGTACTATTTACATCAGGCTCTGAAGGTAATCCCAAAGGTGTTGTGCATAGTCATGGTAGTTTACTTGCCAATGTTGAGCAAATTCGAACCGTTATTGACCCAACGCCTGCCGACCGATTTATGTCTGCATTACCTTTATTCCATGCTTTTGGTATCACCGCTGGACTATTTTTACCAATATTTTCTGGTAGCCGTACTTTCTTATATCCCAATCCTTTACATTATCGTATGGTGCCTGAAATAATTTATGACCAAGATTGTACTGTTCTATTTGGTACACCTACTTTCTTGGCTAACTATGCCCGTTATGCGCACCCGTATGATTTTATGCGACTACGTTATGTGATCGCTGGTGCGGAAAAACTATCTGACGCAGTTCGTGAACAATGGAAAGATAAATATGGCATTCGTATTCTAGAAGGTTATGGTGTTACTGAATGCGGCCCGGTTGTATCACTGAATGTTCCAATGGCATTTAAAACTGGTACTGTAGGCCGTTTATTACCGGGTATGACAGCTAAATTAATCTCAATTCCAGGTATTTCTGATGGCGGAGAATTGCTCGTTAAGGGGCCTAATGTTATGAAAGGGTACTTACGAGTAGAAAACCCAGGTAAACTGGAAAAACCAATTGTGACCAATGAACAAGGACAATCGGAAAAAGATTGGTATGATACCGGTGACATTGTTTATATTGATAATCAAGGTTTTATAACAATCAAAGGACGAGTGAAACGATTTGCTAAAATTGCAGGTGAAATGATCTCATTAGAAAGTGTTGAAGCTCTTGCTAAAAAAGTCGATCCTCAAGCGATGCACGGTGCAACAGTAAAAAGTGATGCTGCTAAAGGAGAAGCGATTGTATTATTTACCACATCATCTGAGTTAAATCGAGAACAACTCAATCTAAAAGCTCAAGAACTGGGTATTCCTGCATTAGCTATACCGCGTGATATTCGTATTATTAAAGAGTTACCGCTTCTTGGTACAGGTAAAGTTGATTTTATGACCTTACGAAAAATGGCTGACCAATAATTTAAGGATATCTTATGAACCAACGCCCATTATTAAATAAAGGCATGGTTGCAACCATGCTAGCGCAATTTTTTTCAGCCTTTTCAGATAATGCGATCTTTTTTGCCATATTGGCGTTCATTAAAAATTTACATTATCCCGAATGGAGTCAGTCAGCATTACAGATAGGTTTTGTTGTGCCTTTCATTTTACTTTCCCCTTTTGTTGGTCAATTTGCTGATAGTATGCCCAAAGGAAAAGTGATGATGATTTCAAACGGTATAAAATTATTGGGTGCCGCTTGCGTCTGTTTAAACTTAAGTCCATTTGTAGGCTATTTCTTAGTTGGTATGGGTGCAGCCGCATACTCTCCTGCAAAATATGGAATTTTAGGAGAACTTACCAGCGGCGATAATTTAGTAAAAGCCAACGGGTTAATTGAAGCATCAACAATTGCTGCTATTTTGCTTGGGTCATTAGCTGGTGGACATATTGCCGATCTCAATGTAAGCGTGGCATTGTTTGCTTGTGTATTGATGTATGGACTTGCTGTTATCGCTAACTTTTTTATTCCTAAATTACCCGCTGCAAGAGAAAAAATTCAATGGCATTTTTTAAGTATGGTCAAAGATTTTGCTAACACGATTAACATAATATTTACTAATAAGCAAGTACTGTTTACATTATTAGGCACAAGTCTATTTTGGGGCGCGGGTATTACTTTACGCTTTTTATTGATTAGTTGGGTTCCTGTCGTTTTAGATATTTATGATAATGCAACACCGACTAATCTTAATGCTGTTGTTGCCATTGGCATTGTAATTGGTGCAGGACTGGCCAGTACATTTATTTCTATAAATAACATATTGCGATGTATTCCAGCAGGAATTATGATGGGGATTATGGTTATTACTTTTACTTTGCAAGGCAATATCATTTCATCTTATATTTTATTAGTTATCATTGGGGCTTTAGGTGGCTTCTTTTTAGTACCCCTAAATGCTTTTATCCAAAAAATAGGTAAAGAACTTGTTGGCGCAGGAAGTGTGATTTCGGTACAAAACTTAAGTGAGTATACTGCCATGATGGTAATGTTAGGGCTTTACACTTTGGCTGTTGCTCTGGATTTACCCATTATAGCAATTGGTGTTGGTTTTGGTGGTTTATTTGCCATAATAATTTTATTATTATGGTTAGGATTAAAAAAACATGCAAAAAATTAATCTTTCAGAGATGATAACCGAAAGTCGCAATCCTAATAGCGAACACATAGATAACTGTTCAACAGTAGAGATACTCAAAATTATCAATAATGAAGATAAACAAGTCGCGATAGCTGTTGAAAAAGAACTTTATAATATAGCCCAAGCTGTTGACGTTATCAGCCAAACTTTTTTAAAACAAGGTCGATTAATTTATCTTGGTGCTGGCACTTCAGGGCGATTGGGTATTTTAGATGCCAGTGAGTGTCCTCCTACTTATGGTTCGCCACCACAGCAGGTCATAGGCTTAATTGCTGGCGGCTCATCAGCTATTTTTAAAGCAGTTGAAAACGCGGAAGATGATCCTACTCAAGCTATCAGCGATTTAGCCAATATTAATTTTAGCGTTAACGATGTTTTAGTAGGTATTGCTGCAAGTGGGCGTACGCCTTATGTAATAGGAGGTATGCAATATGCAAAATCAATGGGGGCAACCGTTATTAGTTTATGTTGTAATCCTCAAGCACCAATAATTAAACTGGCGGATATCTCTATTACCCCAATTGTTGGAGCCGAAGTGATCACCGGTTCATCAAGAATGAAAGCCGGTACTGCACAAAAGTTAGTACTCAATATGCTCACTACCGCAAGCATGATCAAAATCGGCAAAGTTTACGGTAATTTAATGGTTGATGTTGAAGCAACTAATGCCAAACTCATGGAACGACAAATATCGATCGTTATGCAATCCACCGATTGTACTCGTGAAATAGCAATGGCTGCATTAAATAAATGCGATAAACATTGTAAAACAGCAATATTAATGATTCTTGCTAATATTGATGAGTTACAAGCAAAAAAAATATTGTTACAAAATAATGATTCTATTCGCAAAGCAATAAACAATCACACCGCATAAATGACTACAAAACACAAATTGGTTCACCCAATTTGTGACTCAAGTCTAATTTTTCATTCTTAATGTTTGAAATAAATATTCATAAAAATAATAATTTTGCTCTAATTTCAAAGGTTACTATGTTCATTAATTAATGGATTTTTTTGAAAAAAACTAATTAAACTTTGATTGTAAGTTTAATCTTATAAAAAGGAAAATCTATGAAAAAATCATTATTACAACTTAATATAGCCACAATTTTGCTTGGTATATTAGCGCTATCCCTCCCAACTTTTGCGAGTAATGAAAAAAATTTACCTATTGTTGATAATCATCAATCCAATATCAACCAAATTGCTGATGCCTCTTTAGTTCAAACTCAATATGGTATGATAAAAGGTCAATTCGATAAAATAAATAACGTTATTGTTTGGACTGGTATACCTTATGCAAAATCACCAGTAGGTCAACTTAGATGGAAAAAACCTGTTGATCCTGAATCTTGGAAAGGAGTATTAGATGCAACCCAAGCAAGCAAAATTGCATTCCAACTGAAAGATAATAAAGTTATCGGATCAGATGATAGTTTAAATCTCAATATATACCGACCAAATAATAAATCGAATAATTTACCAGTACTGGTTTATATTCACGGGGGAAATAATCAAAATGGCAAAGCGGAGGAAATGACAGGGAATACTCTGGTAAATGACATTGAAGGAATTTTTGTCTCAATTAATTACCGTTTAGGACCGTTGGGATTTAATCCGCTTCCAGCCTTACAAACTGGCGATAAACTCGAAGATTCTGGAAATTATGCACTACTTGACATTGCAAAATCCTTAGATTGGATAAAAGAAAATATAACCCATTTTGGTGGAGACGCTAATAATATAACTGTATCTGGATTTTCTGCTGGCGGGCGAGATGTAATGGCAATGTTAATCTCACCTATTTTTAAAGGTAAATTTCAAAAGGCTATATCTTTTAGTGGTGGCATGACTATCGCAGATAAACAAGATAGCGTAAAAGTATTTGCTAAAGCTATCGCTCCCCTTGTTGTTGAAGATAAAATTAAACCAACCCAAGATGAAGCTTATCATTGGTTATTAACCAATAATTCTAATGTAAGAACTTATCTTTATAGTGTATCTTCACAACGACTGGTATCACTTATGGGAAATGCTGGAATAAGAATGAGTGTATTTCCACATTTATACAATGATGGATATGTCATTCCTAAAGATGGTTTCAACACTCATGAATATAATTCTGTACCACTGATTATGCTCACAGGTACCGGCGAATTTTCATTGTTTGCCCAAACATCACCCTATTTTAGTGATACTTTCAATAATGATTTGCCAACAGGAAAAAAGCTTAAAGAATTTAATTTTGCCAATAAATATGGGGGACGTTTATATGACCTATTTAATGTAGCAGATTCTGCGCAAAAAATGGCACCCTTTTATAAGGCCAAAATTTATGGACTAGAAATAGAATTTGGTCAAGACAGCAATAGTGTTGGTTCACACATGGCATTATTTGGAGCTTTTCATGGAGTGTTCCTACCACTATTGGATGCTGATTCTCAAAATTATGATCGGTTAATTGGTAATGCATATAAAACTCAAGGCGCCAAACAATTAAGCATGACATTAAAAAAATACCTTAATAATTTTATTCATTCAGGTGATCCTAATGGAACTGATTTAGTTTATTGGAATAACTGGACTACTGAACATAATAAAGCTAATAATGCTTATTTATATATGAATGCAGATAAAGTAAAAGCCATTGCTTATATGGGAGGCAAAAAATTGACTTACAGCGATGTACTTAATGAAATGGATGATGATCAATCAATTAATCAAAAAACGAAAAAAGTCATCATATCTGAAGTTTTAAACGGTCGATGGTTTAGTAGTGAGCTTGATCAACGGTATAACAATAAATCATTATGGATTAAATAAGTTAAGTAATGCTATGCACAATATGTTCTGTATTATCATTTGATGATCATATATTGTGCTTAATAATGATCATCAAAAGTTTACAAATGGATAAAATAAAGTTGAGTGACCAACCAATCTGAATGTCCTATGAAAAGCTTTAAGAAATTATCCTAACGTCTAGAAATGCATAATTCTAGGGAATAAAAAATAAAATTTTTTATTTTTGACTATTCTATTTTTTTATTTTAACAATATGTTTTTTAGAAATATTATCCATTATCCCTGTCACAGATTTTAACAAATGCTATCATTTAATAATAAAATTTATAATATAATAACTATATTCGTTGATGAGATAAATAGGTAATCAGATTGACACTAAAAACTTTTTGCTTTGTTTGCGTAATAAAAAGTAACATTTTTTAGTGTAGAAAATAACTGAGTTAGTCATAATTTTTAAAAATATTTTATAACACATTTATATTATTCAATAATATAAAAATCCGGAGGAAATTATATGGTAGGAATTATCCTAGCTACTCATGGGGAGTTTGCTGAAGGTATTCTACAATCAGGATCGATGATCTTTGGAGAGCAGGAAAATGTGAAAGCCATTACCTTGCATCCTAGTGATAGTCCAGAAAGTTTAAAAGAACGAATGCAGGAAGCAATCGCAACATTTGACAATCAAGATGAAGTATTATTCCTGGTAGATTTATGGGGAGGTACACCTTTTAATCAGGCTAATAATTTATGTGGTGAACACAGTAATTGGGCGATCGTCGCAGGTTTAAATCTTCCAATGCTTATCGAAGCTTATTCTTCACGTTTTTCAATGGAGAGCGCCAAAGAAATTGCTGCAGCAATTATTGATCCTGCAAGAGAAGGTGTCAAAGCAACTGTTGAGGCACCAAATCAAAGCAAATCAGCAACGCAAGTATCTAACACAATACCTGAAGGAACGGTACTTGGTGATGGTAAAATGAAAATTGTCTTAGCGAGAGTTGATTCACGATTATTACATGGACAAGTTGCCACTGCTTGGACTAAATCAACCAATCCTAATCGTATAATTGTGGTTTCAGATTCCGTAGCGAAAGATGAACTAAGAAAAAAACTTATTCAAGAAGCTGCACCTCCTGGCGTTAAAGCCAATGTTGTGCCAATTAAAAAAATTATTGAAGTATCGCACGATCCTCGATTTGGCAATACTAAAGCCTTACTCTTATTTGAAAATCCTCAAGATGTTTTACGTGCGATAGAAGGTGGCGTCGATATTAATGTTGTTAATATTGGTTCAATGGCACATTCTGTAGGTAAAGTCATGGTTAATAAAGTACTTTCTATGAATGCTGATGATGTTGATGCTTTTGAAAAATTGAAAGCTAAAAACGTTAAATTTGATGTTCGCAAAGTACCAAATGATTCCAATAGTAATATGGATGATTTATTGAAAAAAGCAAAAGAAGAGTTGGCTGAACAAAAAGATTAGTTTTATTTACGAGGTTATACATTATGACATTATCAATCATTGCTATCATATTAGTGATAGCTGTTGCCTTTCTAGCCGGTATAGAAGGTATTTTAGATCAATTCCAATTCCACCAGCCGCTTGTTGCATGTTCTTTAATTGGACTTGTGACCGGAAATTTAGAAGCGGGCGTAGTATTAGGTGGATCACTACAAATGATTGCGTTAGGTTGGGCAAATATTGGGGCAGCAGTAGCGCCTGATGCCGCACTAGCCGCCGTTGCATCATCGATTATTTTAGTTTTAGGTGGACAAGGTATTGCTGGTGTATCAACAGCAATTGCGGTAGCGATTCCACTTGCGGTTGCTGGATTATTTTTAACCATGATTGTACGAACTATCGCTGTTCCATTAGTTCATATGATGGATGCCGCAGCAGAAGAAGGCAATATTCGTAAAATCGAATGGTTGCAAGTTTTAGGCATCTGCTTACAAGGTCTACGAATTGCCATTCCAGCAGCAGCGTTACTATTCATTCCAGCAGAAACGGTAAAAGAAGCGTTAAATGCAATGCCTGAATGGTTAACAACTGGTATGGCTATTGGTGGTGGTATGGTTGTTGCAGTAGGTTATGCAATGGTAATAAACATGATGGCAAACCGTGAAGTATGGCCGTTTTTCATTATTGGCTTTGTGGTTGCCGCTCTATCCCAATTAACATTAATTGCCCTTGGTGCGTTAGGAATCGCATTAGCACTGATATATCTCAGTCTTTCAGAACGTGGCAATTCATCGAATGGCGGTAGTAAAGGTGATCCGCTTGATGATATTTTGAATGATTACTAGAAACTTGGAGAAGAAAATGACAGATAGAATTCAATTAAGTAAAAAAGATCGTTTAGCAGTCGCTTGGCGTTCAACTTTCCTTCAAGGTTCTTGGAACTATGAACGTATGCAAAATGGTGGTTGGGTTTATTCTATGATTCCTGCCATCAAAAAATTATATACCACAAAAGAAGACCGTTCAGCAGCGTTAAAACGTCATTTAGAGTTTTTCAATACACATCCATATTTAGCATCACCCGTTTTAGGTGTAACACTTGCTTTAGAAGAAGAGCGCGCTAACGGTGCCGCAGTTGATGATGTTGCAATTCAAGGGGTAAAAGTTGGGATGATGGGTCCTTTAGCGGGGGTGGGTGATCCAGTGTTTTGGTTTACCGTACGACCAATGCTAGGTGCTCTTGGTGCTTCATTAGCGCTTAGTGGTAATATTATGGGCCCTATTTTATTCTTTTTACTATGGAATATTATACGTTGGGGTTTTATGTGGTATACGCAAGAATTTGGTTATCGTACTGGATCGAAAATCACAGATAACCTATCAGGTGGTTTACTACAAAAAATTACTAAAGGTGCATCTATACTAGGAATGTTTGTGCTTGCTGCTTTGGTACAAAGGTGGGTATCAATAAAATTTCAACCCGTTGTATCAACAGTTAAACTAGACAATGGGGCATTCATTGACTGGGATTCGCTTCCAGCTGGCGCTCAAGGTATCCAACAAGCATTACAACAAATGCAAAGTGGATTATCACTAACCCAAGAAAAAGTCACCACATTACAAAATAACTTAGATCAATTAATACCAGGGCTTGTTCCGCTACTTTTAACGTTTTTCTGTATGTGGTTATTACGTAAAAAAGTATCGCCAATCATTATCATTGTTGGATTATTTTTAGTAGGTATTGCTGGTCATTTAGTTGGTCTTTTATAAACCAGTATTTTTGTAAAGAGGTTTTAGGAAAGCATAATGTTACAGTATGAAATTTTGCTTTCTGTCAAACAATAATTATCCTTTTCATTACACAATGTGACAAACAACACGATGTGTATGAAAAGGATAGCATTATCAATTCAACCTTAACTATGGATAGGTAATAGATGGTTCAATCTTTGAATACAAAAATTGATTTGACTGTAAAAGCAACCGCTTTTACTGGTTTATCTGAATATGGCAATATTATGATTGGTGATAAAGCATTTGAATTTTATCATCGGCATGACCCTCGCAAATATATCCAAATTCCTTGGGATGAAGTGGACTATGTCATTGCATCAGTATTATTTGGTGGCAGATGGATTCCACGTTATTCAATTCAAACAAAAAAAAATGGTACTTTCACTTTTGCCTCTGAAAATCCTAAAAAAACATTAAAAGCGATTCGCGTTTATATAGATGGTCAAAAAATGGTGAGATCTTTAGGCTTTTTTGATGTTTTAAAACGAGCTTTTATTTGTAAAAAAAATAAAAAATAGCAGCGATATCTAAATATAAGAACGTAATAGATTCTAAAAAATAAAATATCGTCAGTATTATTTTTATTCATTCATGACTAAATAAGTTTAAAGCAAGCAATATCACGCCAAGCATCAACAAACAGCCATTGCACTTTTTTCCAGAAAGAGTATAATTTCGGGGCTTTGATTTTGTCCATGTTGGGCAAAAGAAAGATTATTTTTTAATTTAAGAGGATGTTATGGTAACTATTCGTTTAGCTCGTGGTGGCTCTAAAAAGCGCCCTTTTTATCAAGTAGTTGTCACTGATAGCCGTAACCCACGTGATGGTCGTTTTATTGAACGCGTTGGCTTTTTTAATCCAATTGCACAAGGTAAAGCAGAAGAATTACGTTTAGATCTTGATCGCGTAAATCATTGGGTTGGTTTAGGTGCAACAGTTTCTGATCGTGTGAATGCATTGATCAAACAAGCACAAAAAGCTGCTTAATTAAGTAATAAATAGTAACTGTAATGATGAATACTGAGAATCTGATCGTTGTAGGTAAACTTGGTTCTAGCTACGGCATTCGTGGTTGGCTCAGAATTTTTTCGTTTACAGAATTTCCAGATAGTATTTTCGATTACACACCTTGGTATATCCAGCGTGCTGGTAAATGGCAAGAGGTAATCGTAGAAAGCTTCAAACCCCATAATCAGGATATGATTGTAAAACTCAAAGGCGTTGACGATCGTGATCAAGCCAATGCATTAACTAATTTTGAAGTATTTGTTGATGCTGAAAAATTTCCAGAGCTTAACAATGGTGATTTTTATTGGAAGGATTTGATTGGCTGTCGAGTAAAAACAGTTAACGGTTATGATTTGGGTCAGGTGACTGACTTAATGGAAACTGGTTCGAATGATGTGTTGGTTGTTAAAGCAAATCTAAAAGATGCATTTGGAGCAACAGAACGTTTAATTCCATTTGTGGATGATCAATTTATAAAACAAGTTGATTTAACAGCAAAAGTGATTGTGGTCGATTGGGATCCTGCTTTTTAATTGGTAAGGTAAGAATATGTGGATTGGCGTTATTAGCCTTTTTCCTGAAATGTTCCAAGCAATTACCTGTTATGGTGTGACTGGTCGAGCCGTAAAAAACGGACTGTTAACAGTAGAATATTGGAACCCGCGCGATTTTGCGTATGATAAGCATAAGACTGTCGATGATAGACCTTATGGCGGTGGTCCCGGCATGTTAATGATGGTACAACCACTTCGCGATGCAATTCATGCTGCAAAAACAGTAGCTGGTAACGATACAAAAGTAATCTATCTCTCCCCACAAGGGCGCAAATTAAACCAACAAGGTGTTGGCGAGTTATCGCAATATCAAAAAATGATTTTGATTTGTGGTCGATATGAAGGTATAGATGAACGTGTTATCCAAACCGAAATTGATGAAGAATGGTCAATTGGAGATTACGTGTTAAGTGGCGGTGAATTACCAGCGATGACGATGATTGATGCATTAGCAAGATTTATTCCTGGTGTATTAAATCACGAATCATCAGCAGAAGAAGACTCTTTTGCTAACGGGTTACTCGATTGTCCACACTATACCAGGCCTGAGGTGTTAGATGGAATGGCGGTGCCCGACGTGTTAATGTCTGGTCACCATGAAGCGATTCGTCGCTGGCGATTAAAACAATCACTGGGACGAACTTGGTTGAGAAGAGAAGATCTTCTTAAAAATCTAGCTCTGACTGATGAAGAGCAACGTTTACTCACTGAATTCCAACGTGAATATCGTGATGAACCGAGCCGTTGATATTTCAGTATAACTAGTAAGAGACAAAATTATGAAAAATGCAATTATTCAGCAATTAGAACAAGAACAAATGAAAAAAGACATCCCGTCTTTTCGTCCGGGTGATACGGTTGAAGTAAAAGTATGGGTTGTTGAAGGTAACAAAAAACGTCTTCAAGCTTATGAAGGTGTTGTTGTAGCAATTCGTAATCGTGGTTTACATTCTGCATTTACAGTACGTAAAATTTCGAATGGCGAAGGTGTTGAACGAGTATTCCAAACTCACTCACCAATTGTTGATTCAATTACTGTGAAACGTCGTGGTCAAGTACGTCAAGCTAAACTTTACTACTTACGCGAACTTCGTGGTAAAGCAGCGCGTATCAAAGAACGCCTTAACTAATTCAAATTGGTTAATATTTGATAAACTAATTAAATATATCCAATTAAATATGGTCACCTTTATGGTGACCGTTTTTATGTATATAGTAAAAGTTCATTCCCGCCAACAATCGTTGACAAAATTCAAGCAATATCTAGATTAAATAAAGGTAACATTATGGATAACTATCTTGTTGCGATTCTTGCTACCACAACCAAGTTATTCGCATTAATGACACCACCAGCAGTGCTAAGTGCATTCTTAAGTGGTACTAAACAATATGATGAACCACAACGCCGAAAAACTGCACTTAAAACATCTTGTGCTGTATTTATAATTGGTATTGTATTGTTCTTTTTTGGAAATACTATGTTTAGTGTTTTCGGTTTTACTCTCGATGCATTTCGTATCGGTTCTGGCGCGTTACTGTTTATTACTGCTGTGACACTAATGAATGACTCTCCAGATAAAAATAAAATTAACAGTAATGAAGATATTAGTGTTGTACCGCTTGCAATTCCTCTTTGCATGGGCCCTGCTTCTATCGGTACAATTATTGTTATGGGAACAAGCTCAGTGGGTTTTGCCGCCAATATGATAGGTGCGGTTTCATTGTTTATTGCTTCCTCGGGCATTTATGCCATGCTTTTATGTGCAAAAAGTATTGCAAAAGTATTAAAAAATACAGGTATTGCCATTTTATCAAAATTAACCGGACTACTAATATCAGCAATTGCTGCACAAGTAGTTTTTTCTGGCATAACGGCTTTTATAAAATAGCTAACCTATATTGATAAATTTGTTACGTTATTACGTAAAATAACGTAACAATTAAATTCACTATTTCATCTAAGATTAAATTATGAGCATTTCTATACTAATTGAGTATAAATAATCTTAATGATTCATGATGAGATTGCGTTTTTATTATAGTAATACGAAGCTAAAATAATGATAATTAAAACAACTTCTGATAATAAAATAAAATGCCCCGACTCACCAAACCACACACCAACAATGATCACAATATTAACAATGATTGAAATTGCTGCTAACCATGGAAATAATGGTGATTTAAATTTAATCATCTCTTTAGGGTATTTACCACTATTCACCCCTTTACGAAATTGATACTGACACCAAGCGATAATAATCCACGCAAAACAACCTACTTGTCCAGTACCTGCAACCAAATAGAGATAAAGCTTTTCCGCGGCAATATATTTAGAAAATAATGAAACTAGAGCAATAATTGCAATAAATAAGATGCCTTTAGTAGGAACGCCCCGTTTATTGACTTCTGAAAAATATTTAGGCGCTAAATTATCCTGTGCCATAGACCATAACATACGCGAACTGGCATAAATAGCTGAGTTAGCCGCAGATATCGCAGCACAAAAAATAACGAACAACATCATATAAGAAGCAAAAGTGATACCGACTTTGTTAAATACCCACACAAAGGGACTAATTTCATCATGCACAGTTCCATAAGGGTAAACTAATGCTAAAATTGCAATAGCTAATACATAAAACAGAATAATTCTAAATGCTACACCTGTAATAATCTTGGGTAATACTGACTGAGGTGACTCAGCTTCACCAGCGGCACTACCAATTAGCTCAACACCTTGAAATGAATAAGTCACAATGGTCATGCATACAAAAATCGATAAAAAACCATTTGGAAACCAGCCTTGTTCTGTTTCAAAAGTAGGTAATATGTGAGTTTGAGTATATTGCTGATAAAGAAGATAAATACCAACACCGATAAAAGCAATAATTGCCAACACTTTAATGGTTGAAAACCAATATTCACTTTCACCAAAAGCACGGACAGAAGTTAAATGAACTGAGGTAATAACAATTAAAATCAATAAGCTAAAAAGATAAATAGGAACAGCAGGAAAAAATTGGTGAGCAATCATAGAAGCGGCAGTTAAATCTGCTGCCATAGACAGAACCCAACTAAGCCAGTATAACCAACCAATAGTATAACTCCAAATCGGATTTGGAATAAACATTAGTGCATAATGCTGAAAAGAACCCGCATGCGGGAATGCACAAGAAAGCTCACCTAAACATAACATTGTTGCTAACATTATGCTACCAGCCATTAAATAAGCAATAATAGTTCCTAATGGCCCTACCGTAGTTAATGGCGCAGCGATACCAATAAATAAACCGGTACCAATCGATCCCCCTAATGAAATCATTAGCAGATGACGATTTTTAAGATTCTTTTTTAAATTACTGAAATTTTGGCTTTGTTGTGATAATGATGTTGCCATGTATAAACCGCCTAATCATTGATAAAAACTGCTGGTTAACCAGCAGTTAACACAAATTAATAGATAAACCGTTTTTCTACACCACTAGTTTGACAAGCCATTAGCAAGGCAGTGTAATCAAGCTCAAATCCAATCATATCACCGACTTTAAGATTTTGTGACACATCTTCGATATCGACTAACGTATGATCACTGGTTTGACCAAGTACAGTAATATTATCATCGATTGGTACACAGCTTTCAGCCGGAACATCTTGACGTCCAAACGCAAGCAGCGCTCGTTTACGTATACCATGATCGACAAAAGTTTTACTGTTTAAAAAAGCATCAACACCTAGCTCGCCGACTGGAACGGTTGGTTTACTGTTAAGCTCGATGATTTGTGCATATAATTTATACATATCACTACAAGCTTTTTCGACAGGTTTATTGGAATGATGAAATTCATCAAGATATTTCATATCCACATACTCAATACCAAACTCATGTAAACCACCAATCCGGATATGATTAAGACCTTCTGGCCAGATACCCTTGTCTAATAAGTGATAACTAGTACAATTACCGGCCGATAAATATTGTATTTTAATATTGCAAGATTTTTCAACTTTACGCGCAATTTCTAAAAAGTCTACTCCATTTTTAACTGTTGGTAACACAGTACCATAACAGTTAAAATTAGTACCTAGCCCATAAAGCTCAACACCCGGTAAAGATAAAATAAGTTTGACCGTATCAATAATTTCATCCAAATGTTCAAACCAAATACCTTCACGTAAATCACCCATATCAATCATTAATAAAACTTGGTGAATTTTTTGTTGCTTAACGGCTTCGTCTGAAAGTGCTTGAATCACCACTTTTTCACTATTTAAGCTAATATCTGCATATTTAACTACTTCACTAATTTCACTTAAACAAGGACTACGCAATAAGCAGGTTTTACACCCTAAAGCATCTTTAAGTTTCTTCAAATTGTAGGTTCTTGACTCAGCAATAACATCAATACCTCCATCTAGAACTGCTTTTGCTGTTTCAACACAACCATCAAACACTTTATTAACTGCCATTACTTCAATGCCGTGTTTAGCAAGCAGCTCTTTTTCAACACGTGCATTGTCTTTTAATTTTCCTAAATCAATTTCCAATACAGGTTTGTACATAAATTTACTCCTCTATCTCTTATTGTTGTTGCATGCGATTACGCTTTTGTGCTCTATGGTATATCCACTCCGCTAACACGATAGCAAGCACTGCACCACCAACAATTTTCGCGATATACTCAACATATCCCCCCATATCAATCTGTGCTGGTGGAATAAACACTAAGATCACCGCAAATAGTGTAGATAAGAATCCTAAACCTGGTAAAACAATCGGTAATACTTTACCTGGGATCTTAAAGCTACGTGGTACATCTGGTTGAGTAATACGTAAACGATAGTATGCAATAAACATCACTAAATAAGGAATAAAGTAACAAATGGTTGTTAATGCAGTTAACATCCAATATGCAGCAGCAATACTTGGCGATACAAACGTTGAGAAACAAAGTACTGTGACAATGATTGCTTGAATAACTAAAGCAAATGCTGGAGTTTGATAGACAGGATGTAAATGTCCAACACGTTCACCAAGTAAATTATCTTCTTTTGACGCCTCTTGTAACATATAGATAGGGCCAACTAACCATGAGTTAATTTGACCTAATGCACCAAAGAATAAACAAATTGCCATTACAGGTAATAACCAAGGCATATGTAACTCTTTAGCCGCTGCTTCCATTGCTTGCATTACACCGGCAACAATATCAGTATCAACAGCAGGTAATAAGGTATTAATGGCCCAAGTACCAATCATATAGATACCAACGATAACAATTGCAGATACCGCCATCGCTTTAGGGAAGTCACGTTGTGGATCACGAGTACGACCAGCAATCATAGGGGCAACTTCAAGTCCAGCAAAAGCAAACATCATACTTGATAGAAAAACAATGGTATCCCAGCTACTTAAATCCGGAATCCAATCACTAATATGACTATAATCAGTGGCCATTGGGTGACCAGTCATTAGCCACACAATGGCTAATAACACGATAATACCAGCAGGAATAAAGACCCCTAACCATGCACTAACACTGTTAATGATTTTAGTCCATTTCAAACCTTTGATATTCATTAATGTTAAGATCCAAAATACTACCATGGAACCAACACCAATAAACACCTGATTTTGAGCTAGTTCAGGACTAAACATGTAGCCAATTGCAGTAAAACCAAATTGCAACATCAGTGGGAAGAAAAGCACGCATGAGAATAAGAAACAAACAACTACTATCCAACCAACTCGTTTACCAAACGCTTCTTTTACCCAAACAAAAATCCCACCATCTTTTGGCCAACCAGTAGAAAGTTCACCACAAACCATTGCTAAAGGAAAAAACAAACAAAATGCAGCAAGGAGCCAAAGCACCATTGCTGACGCTCCATAAGGAGCAACATTAGGAATTTGACGTAAACTTAGTATTGCAATGACATTCATAAATACAATGTCTTTAATACCAAGTAAACTTGAATTTTTAGAATCACTCATAATAACCTCACATTTTAATATCTGGGACGATAAGCGCCCCAGATAACTCATGATTAATACACGTCGTATCCAACCATATCCTCGTAAGTGTCCTCACGGCGAATCAATCGATCTTTACCTTTTTTATCAATCATAACAACAGCAGTACGTGGACGGTTGTTATAAACTGTTTGGCTCTCAATGGTATAAGCTCCAGCATCAAGGAATGCAATAATATCTCCAACCTGAGTATCTTTTGGTAGCAAGAACTCTTCCCCTTTTACACCAACATGGTAATAGTCACCACCATCGCATAAAGGTCCAGCAAGTTTAATGTATTGATCATGCTCTTCGGTAATTTTTGATGCATCATAAACATAGAAGAACCAATCAAAATGCTGACTGTCAGATAACACGCTATAGCCTGCGTCAACAAATTTCCACTCAACATGTTCTTCAATGTTTCCGTCTAAATCGTAATTAGTTTTACGTTTTTCACAAGCTACTTCTGTTAATAATACGGCAGCTGATCCTGTTACTTTACGACCTGGTTCAATACAAATCTCAACATCGGTACGCCATTTATGTACTTCTTTAATTACTGCATCAGCAAAATGTTGTGCGGTAATACCTGCGTACATATTATCCTGTAATGGATTGCCATTTTCTTCGTCATATTTATATGGAACAGGAATACCACCACCAACATTAATTAAATCCAATTTAATACCAAGAACTTCTTCTAAACGGCGTGATTCATCAACTAATACTTTCGTTGCTTTAGCAAAAGGTTCTGCTTCTGGTACTTGATCTCCTACGTGCATATGTAAACCACGTAAATGTACATAAGGCATTTCAAGAATACGGCGACAAGTTTCTTCCGCTTGTTCTAAATCGATACCCGATTTAGCATGATAAGCTGTCACGAGTTCCGCATGCGTCGCTGAAGGTACATTGGGTTCAACACGTACACAAACATTTGCCACTTTCTTCAAACGTCTTGAAATTTCATCAATTATATCAAGTTCAAATAAGCTATCTACGTTAATAATATAAAGCTCATTTTGGATAGCAAATTCTAAATCAACTGGTTTTTTAACCACACCATTGAAAACAATTTGACTGCCTGGAAAACCAATCTCTAAACATTTGCGCACTTCAAACATTGAGTTCGCTTCAGCATAAATACCCGCATCTTTAATTGCTTTTAGCACACCCATTACAGAACATGTTTTTGACGCATAAAAAATCTTAGTGTTTGGATGAGCTTTAAACGAATCTTTGATTTCCTGAATATTACGATCAATTTCTTTTTCAGAAAATACGTAAAAAGGTGTTGGGTATTTCTTTGCTAATTCTTCTAAATTTATGCCGTCAAAACATAATTTACCGTTTTGAGCACTGAAACGACGATCTTTAGTTATTAGATCAGTACGTAATTTGTTATAATTTGACATAATTTTGTCGGACATAAGACCTCCAGTTAATTAGTACATAAAAAGTACATAAGAAAACAAGTAAAATGGCTTCTCACTTGCAATGCAATCAGCATGCCAACTTATAAATCATAAAAAATCAATTTATTATGAAAATTATTGCAAAAACAATTTTGGTCATTTTGTTTAAAACCTGTTTTTATGACAAAAATTTGTCACAAAATCATTAATGGTTGAAAGGTATTAAAATTAACGTAAGCTAAACTTAGCTAATAAGCTAAATTAAAAAGGTACTAATATCATGACAATCGATCCTGAATTATTACAATCATTAGAAATATTCAAACATTTTTTTGATTTAATCCATCAGCCAATGGCTATTATCGATAAAGAAGGTAAATATATTTATTATAATCGGGAAAGTGCAGAACTTGATGGTTACCCTATGGAGCAAGCTATTGGTAAACCCATGCTTAAAGTTTATCCTAATTTAAGAAAAGAAGATAGTACCATGTTACAAGCTTTACAACAAGGTAAGGAATATCAGGATAATTACCAAAGCTACTATAATCATGTAGGTAAACTGGTTGATTATATGCATACAACCGTACCACTTTATAACAAGCATAAAGATATTATTGGTGCGATCGAAATAGGACGAAATTTATCAACTGTTAGGCAGCTACACGATCAAGTATTCAAACTCAATAGTAAATTATACCAAAATAAAGATCAGCCATTGCCTGAAATAGTTTTTGTATCACAAAAAATGCAAAAGGTTATTGATCAAACAAATATTTTAGGAGCAAATGATGTCCCAGTATTAATTGTCGGTGAAACTGGAACTGGTAAAGAGCTTTTTGCTCATTTGATTCATCAAACAAGTCATCGCCGTAATAAAGCGTTTATTTCGTTAAACTGTAGTGCTTTACCTACCACATTGATAGAAAGTACCTTATTTGGAACGATGAAAGGAGCCTTTACTGGAGCCGAAAACCATCCAGGTTATTTAGAACTGGCTAATGGCGGCACACTATTTCTTGATGAACTTAATGCTATGCCACTGGATATGCAAAGCAAATTACTGAGATTTTTACAAGAAAAGACTTACTGGCCATTAGGGGGCAATAAAGAGCTACACGCCGATGTTAGAATTGTTGCCGCCATGAATGAATCACCAGCAGAGTTGTTAAAAACAGGGAAAATGCGAAGTGACCTATTTTATCGATTAAATGTCGGATTAATTAAACTTCCAGCCCTTCGTGAAAGAAAAGAAGATATTCCTGTATTGGCGCGATACTTTATTGATAAACATAAAGCGGATGTAAATGTTGTGATAACAGGCATTAGTGAGCACGCATTACAACAACTCATGTCGGCACCTTGGCCGGGAAATGTGAGGATGCTGGAAAATGCAATCGTACGAAGTATAGTCTTACAAAATGAACCGGGAGAATTGCAACAAATTATCCTTGATGATGAACTGTTTGACATTCATAGCCCTTACCCACAAGATCAATTCGAAACGAAATTTGAAAAACAAAGTACGAGCATGACCGCTGGCAACATTAACTTAACTGTACAAGTTGAAAATTATGAAAAACAACTTATTATTGATGCTTTAAATCAAACCAACGGCAAAATTATTGCTGCCGCAAAATTATTAAATATTTCACGGACGACATTACAATATAAAGTAAAAAAATATCATATTCAAATGGGGGTAATAGGTAACTAATCCCTCTTAACAAAAGGCTTGTGCGCAGGCAAATGCACTGCTCCAGGCCCATTGAAAATTATAACCACCGAGCCAACCAGCTACATCCACAACTTCACCAATAAAATAGAGATTTGGATGCGATTTAACTGCCATCGTTTTTGAAGATAAAGCATCGGTACTTACTCCGCCTAACGTCACCTCAGCCGTTCGGTATCCTTCAGTACCATTTGGTGTTATATGCCAGTGTGTCAATGTATTATATAGATCTTGTTGCTGCTTAGGATTAAGTTGTTTAACAGTTGTGTCGATTATCAAATTCAATTGTATCAGTACTTCAATCAACCTTTTCGGTAAAATCTGTGCTAAGCAATTTTTTATAGTTTGATTACGATTTTGTTCAAGTAACGGTTTAAAAGTTGATTCGAATAACCTATCTGGTAATAAGTTAATCATGATTGACTCTCCTGCTTGCCAATAACTAGAAATTTGTAAAATCGCTGGTCCTGACAATCCACGATGGGTGAATAATAAATTCTCTTTAAAACAGATTCGTTCATTAGATACTTCAACTGGAACAGCCATTCCTGATAAAGTAGATAAAACTTCTAACAAAGGTCTATGTAACGTAAATGGCACTAGCCCCGCTTTTACTGGTACAACAGGAATCGAAAATTTTTCAGCTATTTTATATCCGATCGAGGTCATGCCTAGTGCTGGCATCGACTGTCCACCGGTTGCCACAATTAACTTCTCTGTTTCAATACAACCTTGTGAAGTATATAACTTAAATCCTTTATCTACAGACTCAACCTCTTCCAGTTGTGTTTGAAGCATGAATTTAACTTGTCCTTTTTGGCACTCTTGTGCAAGCATATCGACAATATCTTGAGCTGAATTATCACAAAATAACTGACCATGTTCTTTTTCATGATAGGCAATATTATAGTGATTAACTAATTGAATAAAATCCCATTGGGAAAATCGTTTTAAAGCAGATTTACAAAAATGTGGATTTTGAGAAAGATAATTACTTGCTTCAACAGTGAGATTAGTAAAATTGCATTTACCGCCACCGGACATTAAAATTTTACGGCCAATTTTTTTGCCATTATCAATTATAGTAACATCATAGCCTCTTTGTCCTAGTAATCCCGCACAGAACAGCCCTGCTGCTCCAGCACCTACAATTGTAATTTTAGTTTGCATAATCGTAATATCAAAAATAAAAGATAATAAATTATAACAGTATACAATTGTTACTTATAGTCGTGATTTGTTTATTATGCTTTATAACCTTGTGTTATTTAGGAACGCTATATTCACTTGTCAACTTTCTATCGAGCATATTTTAAGAATAAAATCGCCTGCCCATTGATAACCGATTAGCAATTATTGCTTTGGTGATTGCATCCAATATGTTAACTACTCCATAGGGAAGTTTTATAGCTACAATAATTCATTACAGTAAATAAAATACCAACATGAGGTTTATAAACTCCTATCACTTAATAATTCTATCTCAAACATAATTAGTTTTTTTAACTTGCAAAGTCTATATATTAAAAATATTGATTGATATTGATATTTTTTTACTGAAATATTTACATCCACCTAAAACTTTTCAACAAAAAAGAAGCAAAATTTATAATTATTAAGTTACAGATAGAAATAAAAAATTTCATTTTTCTTATAAAAATAATAATGATACATATCATTATTAGCTTCTTTAATAACTCTGATATACCTTATTAAAAGATTGACTTATAAGTAATATTTATTTGACCAAAATACTATTTTTCTTTAATTTCTTAGCCATTATGGGATTGAAGCCTATTTTTTTCTTAAATTATAAAAGCGATGAATTAGAGGCAATGATATGTTATATAACCAGCATCATGAAAAAGATAACTGCGGATTTGGTTTAATTGCTCATATTGAAGGGCAACCAAGTCATAAAGTGGTGCGTACTGCAATACACGGGCTTGCCAGAATGCAACACCGAGGAGCCATACTATCAGATGGTAAAACAGGTGATGGCTGTGGTCTTTTATTACAAAAACCTGATCGTTTTTTCAGACTCGTTGCACAAGAAGCTGGCTGGCGTTTAGCCACCAATTATGCTGTTGGTATGCTATTTCTAAGTCAGGATAAAAAAGAAGCACAAGCTAGCCGTGATATTGTTGAAGAAGAACTTGCTAATGAAACCTTATCTATTTTAGGTTGGCGTGAAGTTCCTATTGATAAAAGTGTTTTAGGTGAAATCGCTTTATCATCATTACCACAAATTGAACAAGTTTTTGTTAATGCTCCTGCTGGATGGAGTAAAATTGACTTAGAACGACGTTTATATATGGTGCGCCGACGTATTGAAAAACGGGTACAAGATGATACTTTTTATGTCTGTAGTTTTTCAAATCAGGTTAATATCTATAAAGGTCTGTGCATGCCTAAAGATTTACCTAGATTTTATTTAGATCTAGCGGATTTACGTATGGAAACAGCAATCTGCCTATTCCATCAGCGATTTTCAACCAATACTGTTCCTCGTTGGCCACTTGCCCAACCATTTAGACATTTAGCCCATAATGGTGAAATTAATACTATTGAAGGTAATAGACAATGGGCGAAAGCACGTTCTTATAAATTTAAAACGCCATTGATTCCAGATCTACAAGATGCTGCGCCTTTTGTAAATGTTACCGGTTCAGATTCAAGTTCATTAGATAATATGCTTGAACTATTTTTAGTGGGTGGTATGGATATAGTACGAGCTATGCGCTTGCTTGTACCACCTGCATGGCAAAATAATCCTGATATGAATGAAGATTTACGTGCCTTTTTTGATTTTAATTCAATGCATATGGAACCATGGGATGGGCCAGCAGGCATTGTTATGTCTGACGGTCGTTATGCAGCCTGTAATTTAGACCGTAATGGTTTGCGCCCAGCACGCTATGTCATTACCACGGATAAACTTATTACCTGTGCATCAGAAATTGGTATTTGGGATTATCAACCTGACGAAGTCGTCGCTAAAGGACGTGTTGGTCCTGGAGAACTGATGGTTATTGATACGGAAGAGGGACGTATTTTACAATCATCCGAAACTGATAACGATCTACAAAAACGTCATCCTTATAAAGAATGGATGAGTAAAAACGTAAAGCGACTCATTCCTCTTGAAGATTTACCCGATGACAATATTGGTTCAGGTATCTACGACGATGTCTTACTGGCAACGTATCAAAAACAATTTGGTTATAGTAGTGAAGAAATTGATCAATGTATTCGTGTTTTAGGTGAAAATGGTCAGGAAGCCACGGGATCTATGGGAGATGATACTCCTTTTGCGGTATTATCAGGCAGACCACGCCTTATCTATGATTACTTTAGACAGAAATTCGCTCAAGTCACCAACCCACCAATTGATCCATTGCGGGAAGCGCACGTAATGTCACTTTCTACCAGTATTGGTCGTGAAATGAATGTTTTTGCCGAAGCAGAAGGACAAGCACATCGTGTAGCATTTAAATATCCGGTTTTAGTTTATTCTGATCTTGAGCAGTTAGTCTCTTTAGAGTCTCGCTATTATAAATCTGAAAAACTTGATATGACTTATGATATTGATGGTAGTTTACGCGATGCTATTGAGCAGTTATGTGGTGATGCTGAAGCAAAAATACGTAATGGTACAGTATTACTGATCCTATCAGATAAAAATATCGCAGCAGATCGCTTACCTATTCCAGCACCTATGGCATTAGGTGCTGTGCAGCAACGATTAGTTGAAAAGAATTTACGCTGCGATGCAAACATTATTGTCGAAACAGGTAGTTGCCGCGACCCTCATCAATTTGCCGTACTTATCGGTTTTGGTGCCACAGCCGTTTACCCTTATTTAGCATACGAAACTTTGGCAAAAATGGTCGATAATGGGACCATCAAAAAATCCTACCGCGAAGCTATTTTAAATTATCGTAATGGGATCAATAAAGGTCTATATAAAATCATGTCTAAAATGGGGATCTCAACTGTTGCCTCTTATCGATGTTCAAAACTTTTTGAAGCTGTAGGGTTACATAAAGATGTGGTTGACCTCTGTTTCCAAGGGGTTACTAGTCGTATCAGTGGTGCGAATTTTGATGATTTTGCTCAAGATCAATTTAACTTATCAAAAAGTGCTTGGTTACGTCGTAAACCTTTAGATCAAGGCGGATTACTTAAATTTGTTTATGGCGGCGAATATCATGCTTATAATCCTGATGTTGTGCAATCTTTACAACTCGCTGTCAATAATGGCAACTATGAAGATTATAAACGTTATGCCGATATCGTTAATAATCGCCCTGTCGCTACATTGCGCGATTTATTAAAACTTAATCCACCCGAAAATGAGGCTATTGCACTTGATGAAGTCGAACCGGAAGAATCTTTATTTAAACGTTTTGACTCAGCAGCAATGTCAATTGGTGCACTTAGCCCAGAAGCGCACGAATCACTTGCCATAGCAATGAATACTTTAGGGGGGTATTCAAATTCTGGTGAAGGTGGAGAAGATCCTGCGCGCTATAACTCCATCAAAGTTTCTCGCATTAAGCAAGTGGCATCTGGTCGCTTTGGGGTAACTCCTGGTTACTTAATGAGTGCAGATGTAATTCAAATTAAAGTGGCACAAGGTGCTAAACCAGGTGAAGGTGGTCAACTACCAGGCGATAAAGTCACACCTTATATTGCTAAATTACGGTTTTCTGTTCCTGGCGTAACCCTAATTTCACCACCACCTCATCACGACATTTACTCTATTGAGGATTTAGCACAGCTAATCTTCGATTTAAAACAAATTAACCCTAATGCAATGATTTCAGTTAAATTGGTTTCCGAACCGGGTGTGGGTACCATTGCAACTGGCGTGGCTAAAGCTTATGCCGATTTAATCACTATTTCGGGTTACGATGGTGGAACAGGCGCCAGTCCATTAACATCAGTTAAATATGCTGGCTCACCTTGGGAGCTAGGACTTGTTGAAACTCAACAATCCTTAGTTGCTAACGGATTACGTCACAAAATACGTTTACAAGTTGATGGTGGTTTAAAAACTGGTACAGATATTGTAAAAGCTGCTATTTTAGGGGCAGAAAGCTTTGGATTTGGTACAGGACCAATGGTTGCATTAGGCTGTAAATATCTGCGTATTTGTCATCTTAATAATTGTGCAACCGGTGTTGCAACTCAAGATGAAAAATTACGGAATGAGCATTATCATGGTTTACCAGAAAAAGCCATGAACTATTTCCGATTTATTGCTCGTAATACAAGAGAGGTCATGGCTGAACTTGGAGTAAGTCGTATTGTTGATTTAATCGGACGAACCGATCTCCTTCTAGAACTAGACGGCATTACCGCCAAACAACAAAAATTGGATTTATCCAGTTTGCTCGAAACAGCGACGCCTCATGAAGGTAAACCGGTTTACTGCATTGAAGAGAATAAACCATTTGATAAAGGTGTACTTAATAAAGAGATCCTTACGCAAACCCAACAGTTTGTTGATGCACGTAAAAGTAAAAGTTTCTATTTTGATATTCAAAACACAGACCGTTCTGTGGGAAGTAGTCTATCAGGTTATATTGCCCAAAAATATGGTGATCAAGGTTTAATATCAGAACCAATTTCATTAAATTTCAACGGCACGGCCGGTCAAAGCTTTGGAGTATGGAATGCCGGTGGTGTGGATTTAACTCTGACAGGTGATGCTAATGACTATGTTGGTAAAGGCATGGCAGGAGGTCGCATTGTAATTCGACCTCCTCAAGGTTCGGCGTTTTTAAGCCATGAAGCAACCATCGCCGGTAATACCTGTTTATATGGTGCAACTGGCGGTAAATTATTTGCCGCAGGTCGTGCCGGTGAACGTTTTGCCGTACGTAATTCAGGTGCCATCAGTGTGGTTGAAGGCATTGGTGATAATGGCTGTGAATATATGACAGGCGGGATTGTTTGTGTATTGGGTAAAACTGGGGTTAACTTTGGTGCCGGTATGACTGGTGGATTTGCCTATATTTTAGATGCTGATGGTGATTTTCATAAACGTATCAATAAAGAGTTAGTCGAAATGCTAAATGTTGCTGATTATTCAATACATGAAGAGCACTTACGAGGCTTAATCATGGAGCATGCTCAACTTACTCACTCATCACGCGCTGAAGAAATCCTAGCGAATTGGCAAGATTTTGCTAAACAATTTGTTTTAGTTAAACCTAAATCGAGCGATGTAAAAGCGCTGCTTGGTCATCGTAGTCGTTCATCAGCAGAACTACGCGTTCAAGCACAGTAAGGAGAGCACGAAAATGAGTCAAAATGTTTATCAGTTTATCGATTTACAACGTGTCGATCCGCCAAAAAAACCGTTGAATATTCGTAAAATAGAATTTGTTGAAATTTACGAAGGATTTTCCCCTGCGCAATCTCAAGCCCAAGCCGATCGCTGTTTGGCTTGTGGTAACCCATATTGTGAATGGCGTTGTCCTGTGCATAACTATATTCCGAATTGGCTAAAATTAGTTAACGAAGGTAAAATTTTAGAGGCAGTTGAACTCTCTCACCAAACTAATAGTTTACCGGAAGTTTGTGGCCGTGTTTGCCCTCAGGATCGACTTTGTGAAGGATCATGCACTTTAAACGCAGAGTTTGGCGCTGTTACTATCGGTAATATAGAACGCTATATTACCGATGAAGCCTTTAAAATGGGCTGGAAACCTAACTTAACTAATGTTGAAAAAACGGGATTAAAAGTCGCCATTATTGGTGCGGGTCCTGCAGGACTTGCTTGCGCTGATGTTTTAGTACGTAATGGTGTAACACCGGTAGTTTTTGATCGTCATCCTGAAATTGGTGGGCTATTAACCTTTGGTATTCCTGCATTTAAATTGGATAAGGAAGTATTAATTAACCGTCGTAAAATTTTTACCGAGATGGGAGTTGAGTTTCGTCTAAATACCGAAGTAGGAAAAACAGTTCAATTATCTGAGTTACTTAATGAGTTTGATGCTGTTTTTATTGGAACAGGTACCTATCAATCAATGCGCGCAGGACTTGAAAATGAAGATGCTAACGGCGTTTATGATGCGTTACCATTTTTGATCGCCAATACTAAGCACATAATGCATCATGAACAAACCAAAGATACCCCATACATCGACATGAAAAATAAGCGTGTAGTTGTATTAGGTGGGGGGGATACCGCGATGGATTGTGTACGAACTTCAATTCGTCAAGGCGCAAGCGAAGTAACATGTGCTTATCGTCGTGATGAATCCAATATGCCAGGCTCTAAACGCGAAGTCAAAAATGCCAAAGAGGAAGGGGTACAATTTCAATTTAATGTACAGCCATTAAGTATAGAAATTAGCAATACCGGACACGTTACCGGCGTGGAAATGGTCAGGACTGAATTAGGTGAGCCAGATGCTAAAGGCCGCCGCTCACCGGTAATTATTGAAGGTTCAGAATTTGTCCTTCCTGCTGATGCTATAATTATGGCATTTGGCTTTAAACCCCATGCTATGCCATGGCTAGCCGAACATGGTGTTGATTTTGATGATAAAGGACGGATTATCGCTCCAGAAATGAAAGGTTATCAAACAACCAATGCCAAAATCTTTGCCGGCGGCGATGCAGTGCGAGGCTCGGACTTAGTCGTCACAGCCATTAGCGAAGGACGCAAAGCAGCAGAAGGAATTTTAGATTATTTAGAAGTGTGATTGCGTTTTTAGATTAAATCCAAAGATTAACCCCTACTTACGCAAGGTTAAGTGGGGTTATTTTTTAGCAAAATCTTTAATTATCGGTGTAATCGATAAGGTTCATCCATCGTGACAAAACTGTGTTCTTTTAACGCCTCATTTATCCAATCTTGAATACCTTTAGTATGACAAATCGTTTCAATGTAATTAGCTAAAGTTGAACTTGTTTGAATATGATAATTTTTTAATCTTAAGCATAAAGGTGCATAAAATCCATCTGCTATACTAAAGTCACCAAATAAGAAGCGATCATTTGATTTGTTAGAAGATAAAAAAGACGTTAATAAATCATCTAAAAACAAAAGCTCTTTTTTTACTTCGGGGTGATCACGTAAAATTATTTGCCCGACTTCTGGCAATTCAGCCTCGATATTCATGGGTAAATAATTTCGAATCGCTTGAAATCCCGAATGCATTTTTGCAACTAAGCTACGAGCCATTGCTCTACGTTTTATATCCGTTGGCCATAGTGCTAAATTTCGATGCTGTTCAGCTAAGTATTCACAAATCGCTAAAGAATCGTTAATGATAAGATCGTTATCAATAAGTATCGGAACAGTTCCAAATTTTGAAATGGATGATATCGTAGTTTTAAATAGTGAATCTTCATCAAAACTATCAAATTTAACCAATTTTTCAGCAAAGGGAATATCAAAGTATTTCATCACGACCCAAGGCCGCATAGACCACGTAGAGTAGTTTTTATTGCCGATATAAAGTGTGTAATTCATTTTCAACCATCCTTGCAATAAAGATTAAGTTTAGCTTTAGGCGCTAATCTTACTTAACCTTTTCATTAAGAATTTTAAATATTACACTTTATGAAGTTATAAATAAACCACATGTGTGCCTTTTTCTGGTTGAAAGGTCGCTTTACCAAATTCATCAAGGAAATAAGCAATATGATCAGTTTTATCACCCAATAAACGTCCTTTAACTTTATTCCACGTTAATAACGCTATAGTCGAGTCAGGCTCACAGCAGATTAACATAGGTTGTTCAAATTCTTGATTCCAATAAAACTGACCACCATATAATTTATATGCAGTTAATAACAAATAACAGCCATATTCTTGCGATATCATATTAAGTTGTTCTTCTGGAAGACCAAAGCTTTTATCAGCCATTTCGCCAATGATCATCTCAACAACTGTAATACTTTTTTCGGAATAGTCGAGTTGATTAATACTCCAAGTGGGACTATGTAAAATGGCATTTTGTGCCCATGCTTCGATTTCTTGATACAATTCATTTTTTTGTTCAGTCATTTTTATTCACTTTAAACGTTTATTATCTTGTTCTAGTTGTTTAACACTTTGCCATGCCTCTTCCATTTCTTCAAGTGTTGCATCCAGTAAAGCACGATCTTTTTGTTTGAGTATCGATTCTACCAGCTTAAAACGCCGTTCGAATTTTTTATTAGCTTGTTGTAAACAAAGTTCTGACCTTATTTTTAAATGTCTAGCTAAATTTACAGTAGCAAAAAACAGATCACCAAGCTCCTCTTCGATTTTTTGATGATCACGTTCATTTTGATTGAGCTCATGCTCTACTTCACCAATTTCTTCTTTTACTTTATCTAACACTGGTTGTAATTGATTCCAATCAAATCCGACCGAAGCACATCGTTTTTGGATTTTTTCGGCTTTCATTAAAGCTGGAATAGAATTGGGTATATCATCTAATATTGAATATTGCGCACGTTTATCACGTTCTTGTTGTTTTAGTTGTTCCCAATTGGGCTTTTCTTTTGTTTTATTGGTAAAAATATGGGGATGACGACTGACTAACTTATCGGCAACAGCATTACAAACATCATCAAAATTGAATTCTCCTTGATCACTAGCTAAATCAGCATAAAAAATGATTTGGAATAATAAATCGCCCAATTCATTTTTCAGTTCTTGCATATCTTGATGATCAATTGCATCTAAAACTTCGTAGGTTTCTTCTAAAGTATAAAGTTTCAATGATGTGAAAGTTTGTACTTTATCCCATTCACAACCATCAATAGGATTACGAAGCCGCTTAGTAATAGCTTGTAAGCGTTTTAATCCGGTCACGTTAACAATACCTCTATGAATCTACCAATGATCACTTATTGTAAAGCTTTTAAGTTAAAATCGGTTATTATTTTACATTATAATTAACATGAATTTTTAGTATAACGGGTAAAAATTCTACTGAAAAGAATGTTAAAAAGCTTAAATATTCTGTTATTTACAGAACCTCTAGTCGATAAAAGCGAATTAAGTATATAATACCCCCTTATCAAATTAACTTAATGACATAATATGAATAATTTACGAGAACTTACATTAAGAGGCACAATTTTAGGTGCTTTTATCACTGTCATTTTTACTGCATCAAATGTCTATCTTGGCTTAAAAGTCGGATTAACATTTTCATCGGCTATACCTGCAGCAGTAATTTCAATGGCAATATTAAGAATGTTTTCAGGATCGACTATCTTAGAAAACAATATGGTGCAAACCCAAGCTTCCGCTGCGGGCACATTATCTTCAATTATCTTTGTTTTACCGGGCTTATTGATGATTGGATATTGGCAAAGTTTTCCTGTTTGGTTAACACTTGCAATTTGTGCTGCGGGTGGAATGTTAGGGGTGCTATTTTCAATCCCATTGCGTCATGTTATGGTGGTCAAAAGTAATTTACCCTATCCAGAGGGGGTTGCTGCCGCTGAAATATTAAAAGCCGGCTCCAAAACAGAAGGTAACGAAGCGAATAACGGACTAAAAGATATTTTATTTGGTGGTGTGTTAGCTTCCATTGTGAGTTTATTAACGAATGGTTTTAGAGTGCTATCGGACAGCACGGCTTATTGGTTTACCGCTGGTAAATCCATTTTTCAACTGCCAATGGGGTTTTCGTTAGCTCTTTTGAGTGCTGGTTACTTGATAGGCATTATGTCAGGTATCGCAGTATTAGTTGGGACAATTATTGCTTGGCTATTTGGCATTCCAATTTTAAGTCTAATGAGTGATTATGATACAAGTCAACCTTTATCACAAATTGCTATGGGGTTTTGGGCTAAAGATATTCGCTTTATTGGTGCCGGTACTATTGCTATCGCGGCTATTTGGACATTACTTACTTTAATTAAACCCGTAATTGAAGGCTTAAAAATTTCATTTAAAACCATGCGTGCTGACGTGTCAGCAAGTGATATTGCGCCAACAGATCAAGATTTATCACCTAAAACGATATTCTTAGTTATGGCAGGGATATTGATGGTTTTACTCGTTACCTTTTATGCATTTATTGCTGATAGTGGATTACCATTAGGCATAGCATGGTCTTTAGTCATATGTGCAGTGTTATTTGCATTTATTATGGGCTTTTTAGTAGCGGCTGCTTGTGGTTATATGGCAGGATTGGTTGGATCATCCGCTAGTCCAATATCAGGCATTGCGATTGTTGCTGCTATTGTTATTTCACTTATCTTACTTGGTTTAGGCGAAGTAAATGGTATGTTGAACTCTATAGAAGGTACTAATTTTGCAACCGCTCTCGCGCTATTTACCACCAGTGCTGTTTTAGCTGTGGCCTGTATTTCTAATGATAACCTGCAAGATTTAAAAACCGGTTATTTAGTCCAAGCCACACCATGGAAACAGCAAGTTGCATTATTAATCGGTTGTATTGTTGGCGCTATTGTCATTGCACCCATCTTAGAAATCTTATACAACGCTTATGGCTTCACAGGTGCGGTTCCTCGTCCTGATATGGATCAATCACAAGTATTAGCAGCACCACAAGCAACCCTTATGACAACCATTGCTAAAGGTATTTTTTCACATAATCTTGACTGGACTATGATCATAATAGGCTTAGCTGTTGGTGCTGTTATTATCGCTATTGATTTAGTTTTAGCTGCCAATAACTCCAAATTTAGATTGCCTGCCCTTGCTGTTGGTTTAGGTATTTACCTGCCACCTAGCATTACTATGCCTATTTTCGTCGGAACAGTATTATCGTGGATTATAAAACGTAATACTTATGTAAAAGCAAAAATGCATAAGTTGGATCCAGAAGAAGAATATAAAAAGGTCGATCGAAAAGCAGCATTAATTGCTTCAGGCCTGATTGTTGGTGAGAGCTTAGTCGGGGTAATTTTAGCGGTTGTGATTGTAATTAGCATTGCTAGTGGCGGCAGTAATACTCCACTTGCCATATCAGCTGATTTAGGGATATTACCTCAATATCTAGGATTATTTGTTTTTGCAGCTGTTTGTGTGTTATTTATTCGCCGAGCGTTATCCGTTCTTAAACGATAACTCCATTATAATACCCTTTATCTTATTTTGATAAAGGGTACTTATAACTTATTTGAGAGTATTTCCTAATTTAAGTGTCAAAGCTACATTCGTTGATGTCTGAAGAAGATTAGCACTTGCTGCTGTTGGATCTAGAGCTTCGGATAAAGTAGTAACTTTACTTAAAATGCTAAACATAGCATTAATCCCGTAAGGATAAATAGCTTCTGCCTGATCACCTAAACTTCCAACAATTGCGATAACAGGTTTTTGATATTTTTGAGCAATACGAGCAACACCTACAGGAACCTTACCATTGATACTTTGATAATCTAATTGCCCTTCACCAGTAATCACTAAATCAGCATTCGAAATAAATTTATCTAAATTTAAAGTTTCAGTAATAAGTTCGATTCCAGGCCTTAATTTAGCATTCATAAATGCTAATAATGCCGCTCCCATTCCACCAGCTGCACCAGTTCCTGGGATGAATTCAATATCGAGATTAAAACTTTTTTTTATTACTTGGGCATAATGTTTAAGATTTTTATCAAGCAAATGAACATCGGCTTGTGACGCTCCTTTTTGTGGTCCAAATATGAATGAAGCACCATTTTCATCAGTTAAAGGATTAGTCACATCACAAGCAACTTCAAAATCACAATCTTTAATTCGGTGATCAATTTCATTAATGTCAATTGTATCAAGATCACTTAATGAAATACCACCATAACCGATTTGATGACCATATTCATCTAAAAGCTTAACACCTAATGCTTGCAACATTCCAGCACCGCCGTCATTTGTGGCACTACCGCCTATACCAATAATAAATTTTTTACAACCTTTATCCAAAGCATCTTTAATTAATTCTCCAGTACCATATGAGGTCGTGATTTTAGCATCTCGTTTATTAATGGGTACACGCTCAAGACCACTTGCTGAAGCCATCTCTATCACAGCTGTTTGTCCATCTCCTGAAATGCCATAAAAAGCCAAACCTTTTTCACCTAATGGATCAGTAATCGTCACTGTGATTTTATTACCATTTAATGCATCAACCATTGCATCAACAGTTCCTTCTCCTCCATCAGCAACTGGAATTAAATAATATTCAGCCTGTGGATAAACGTTTAAAAATCCCTTTTTAATTATATTAGCAACTTCAATAGCACTTAGACTTTCTTTAAAAGAATCAGGAGCAATGACAATTTTCATATCTATCCTTATCAAATGACTCAAAGTTATTGAGTATGTCACCATACTCAATTTTAACCTTAATTATTTCATTTCTATTTTTGCTAAACGCTTATAGTAACGCGTTAATGCACTATGATTACATTCTCCCTTATCATCAGTTTTTAGGCTTACATCATTTCCATTAAAGCTACCGTTAATGGCAATGACGTACCAATACCATGAGAAGTATCTAACGCATTTTGTAAATCCTTAAAATGTAAATCAATTCTAAAACCTGTTTGAAATTACGATTCAAAACCATTGGAGCTTTAGCATCTAATACAGTACATCCAGCTAATCCCCCCGCGAATTGCTTGATAAACTAATTCAGGGTTTACACCAGCTTTAGTTGCTAAAACTTCTTGTAATAATTGGGTTTGCCCCATCATCATTTTTTGCCGTCCTACAGACCAACTTATTAAATTGCCTAATATCTGATGGTTCACCGGTTAAACCAATGACACCCACTATGCGATCGTTGAGCGTTAATGATAAATTGATGCCAGACTTAATCCCTTTCAGACATTTAACCATTGTACCATCAATAGAAACAATTCTTTTTTGAGATATAGATAGTATTGCCCCTTAATGTAATTCCCCAATACGTTCTAAATCACCACTCTACCAATGATACAACCATCGGCAGTTTACCATAATAATTCCTATTCTAATTTTGCATATGCATTATTTTTGTTAGAATAACCCATTTTACATTGAATCATAGGTGACTTAATCATGATAGTATTTGATTCCATCCAAGTTCGCCGCGGAGTTAATGTACTCTTAGATAAAGCTTCTGCCACAATAAACCCTAAACAAAAGGTCGGATTAGTTGGTAAAAATGGTTGTGGCAAATCTACTTTATTTTCACTCATTAAAGGTGAAATTGAAGCGGATGCAGGTACGTTAACCTTTCCTAGCCTATGGCAACTGGCATGGGTAAATCAAGAAACCCCTGCATTAGATATACCAGCAATTGAGTATGTTATTGATGGTGATCGGGAATATCGCCAATTAGAAAAAAAGTTAGACCTAGCCAATCAACATAATGATGGTCATCAAATTGCTCTTATTCATGAAAAATTGGATAATATTGATGCATGGACAATTCATCCAAGAGCAGCCACACTATTGCATGGTTTGGGATTTTCTAATGAGCAATTATTACTACCAGTAAAATCCTACTCTGGTGGTTGGCGCATGCGTTTAAACTTAGCGCAAGCCTTAATGTGCCGTTCGGATTTATTATTACTTGATGAACCTACCAACCATCTTGATTTAGATGCCGTTATATGGCTTGAAAAGTGGTTAAGTAATTATCAAGGAACCTTAATATTAATATCTCATGACCGTGATTTTTTAGATCCTCTGGTCAATAAAATCATTCATATTGAGCAACAAAGTTTATTTGAATATACTGGTAATTATTCTTCATTTGAAACTCAACGCTCAGCTAAACTGGCGCAACAACAAGCCCTCTATGAAAATCAACAAGCTAAAGTGGCACATTTGCAAAGTTACATTGATAGGTTTAGAGCTAAAGCAACCAAAGCTAAACAGGCTCAAAGCCGTATTAAAATGCTAGAAAGAATGGAACTCATTGCCCCTGCTCATGTTGATAATCCATTCCATTTCAATTTTAAAAAACCGGAATTTTTACCAAATCCATTATTAATGATGGAAAAAGTTGTTGCTGGTTATGATGACAAAATTGTGCTGGAACAAATTAAATTAAACTTAGTCCCGGGTTCTCGAATAGGTCTATTGGGCCGTAATGGTGCTGGAAAATCAACCTTAATTAAATTACTGGCTGGCGAGCTTGCACCTAAAGAGGGACATATAAACCTTGCTCAAGGTATTCAACTCGGATATTTTGCTCAACATCAATTAGAATATCTAAGGCCTGATGAATCTGCACTTTGGCATCTCTCTCGAATTGCTGATTCAAATAAAACTGAACAATTATTACGTAATTATTTAGGGGGATTTGATTTTCATGGGGATAAAGTTAAAGATCCAGTAAAAACCTTCTCGGGTGGTGAAAAGGCTCGCCTTGTTTTGGCATTAATTGTATGGGAAAAACCTAATCTGCTTTTATTAGACGAACCAACAAACCATTTAGATTTGGATATGCGTCAAGCACTCACTGAAGCGCTTATTGGGTTTGAAGGAGCATTAGTGGTCGTGTCGCATGATCGTCATTTATTACGATCAACAACGGATGAATTTTACTTAGTTCATGATCATAAAGTGGAACCTTTTGATGGTGATCTAGAAGATTATCAAAAATGGTTATCTAACGAACAAAAAGCTGAAAATCAAACGATAGATCAAGAGAATAAAATTGAAAAGGAGATTATCAAAAAAACAGCTATTCAAAATGTTTCGGCTTTAGATCGTAAGGAACAAAAACGTAAAGATGCACAACGACGTGCGCAAATGCAGCCGCTGAAGAAACAGCTTGAAAAAGAAGAACACATGCTTACACGATTAACGAGCCAATTACACACACTCGAACAACAATTAGCCGATCCAACTGTGTATGAAGCCGATAAAAAAACAGAATTAACTGCGTTACTTTTGAAACAGAGCCAATTGAAAAATGAATTAGAAGATACTGAATTAAAATGGTTAGATATTCAGCAACAACTTGAAGAGTTTGAAGTAAGAAATAATTAGTATTAATGTCTAAAATAAGATGTTTAAATTATTTCTCAGTTAATAAGCAAAAAAAATCACAGAATTAATTCTGTGATTTTTTTAACTTGTAACAGAATGAATAAATTCTAATAAAATTTTAGCTTTTTTCTACCTGGCTAAAATCAAGTTCAACAGGTGTAGAACGACCAAAAATTGAAACCGATACTTTTAAGCGACTTTTTTCATAATCAACTTCTTCAACAACACCATTAAAGTCTGCAAACGGTCCTTCATTAACACGAACAAGTTCACCTGGTTCAAATAACGTTTTAGGACGTGGTTTATCACCAACTTGTTGTAAACGATTCATAATAGCATCAACTTCACGCTGACTGATAGGTGCTGGTCTATCTGAGGTACCACCGATGAAACCCATAGTTCTTGGTACGCTTTTGACTAAATGCCAAGTTGCATCATTCATCATCATTTCAACTAAAACATAACCAGGGAAGAATTTACGTTCACTTTTACGACGTTGACCACTTTTCATTTCAACGACTTCTTCGGTTGGTACAAGTACTTCACCGAATGAATCTTCCATATTATGTAACTTGATATATTCACGTAATGATTGTGCAACACGCGCTTCGTAACCAGAATAAGCTTGAATAACATACCATCGTTTTTGTTGTGTTTCACTCATATCAACGCCCTATTGATGTTAAATAAAAGACTACTGAACGGAATAAAGAATCCATTCCCCAAAGCGCTAAACCAACAACCACTGTGATGGCGGCAACTAATAAGGTGGTTTGTACCGTTTCTTTACGACTTGGCCATACAACCTTTCTTAATTCTTTTCTTGATTCTTGTAAAAATAATATAAATGATTTGCCTTTACCTGTTGTAAATGCAATAAATAAAGTTAATGCTGAAATCACCACAACGGCAATAATCCGAACGATCGTATTAGGTTGATATATATCATTAGGTTCAGAAAAATAAAAATTGCCCCAAACAATAAACGCAATCAATACTAAAACTAAACCCCATTTAAATTTGTCTAGAATAGCATTTGTATCTTGACTCTCGTTACTTACTAGCATATAAAACCTACGATTATGTTATTTATAATATTATCTATTCTCCAAAATGCTCTTTTCTTAAAAACATTTTGCTAAACAGACCAGATAAGAAAGGGCATCAAAAGACACCCTTTCTATGGTAGCGAATAACTTAATTATTTAATAACCTTAGCAACAACACCAGCACCAACAGTACGACCACCTTCACGGATAGCAAAGCGTAAGCCTTCTGCCATTGC
>NZ_JAFNMX010000010.1:0-99704 GCF_026537015.1 Gilliamella sp. B2887
TCCAATGGATTGATCAGATGGGTTAATCCTTTATCCATGTTATCCTCTTTTAGTATTTCATGCTTACGAAATATAGATTATTGTTGTTATTGTTGTTGCTATTGTTATGAACAATTATTTAACTTTACTTTGACAACAAAAGGTTGATTTTTTTATTGAGAAACATCATTCAAATCTGAAGCGAATTCGTGTTAAAAAATAACCTAAAAAAGAATATAAAATACCCTGTTTCGTGTATTTTGCAACCTTTTTTTGAAAAATACTTTAATTTTAATTTAAGAAGATAACTTACAGATATAATTAATAAATAATCAAAAAAAATAACGATTTGTCATTTAAACATTGTAAGAAAAGAATTTACATCAACGATCCATACGTGAATGAAATTTTTTATAAAAACATCTCAATTTTTATTGTTCAATGAAAAATCAGATAATTAACTTTTGTTTTTTATTTTCGAATTATTTACATTTATTGCCATATTTTTTACTAAATAGACACTTAATTACCCTGTAAATTATATAAACATTGGTATTAACGGTTTAGCTATCAATTTCAATATTTTGAAATTTTTTTTACGATTTCTTTTCAGATCAAATTTGACAAAATAAGATTAAAAATTCTATTATTTAACAACTTTCTCGTTATATGCGTCATCCCTTGCATATGATCCTCTGGTGTTGATCACCGGAGGAATTTTTTCTTCTTAACCCCTTATTTTTTAATTTTATATTCTTTTTTCATAACTTTTTACTACACAATAAGTTCCATTTTCCCGTACAGTTTTTTATTAACGTTTTAAAAATTAATTATAAAATAAGAAAGAAAGTTAGATTTTAAATTCTTTTAATGATAATTAATCCACCATAATTTGTGTGCTTTTAGTGTAAAAAAATTAACTAAAGCAAATTGAAGTTGCTAATCAGCTTTAATAGCTATATTTGCTTTATCATACTAGTTTTTAATTAAATAATTTTATTTAATATTAATCGGATATTATACAAATTTATGGTTATTACTAATCATTGTTTAGCCGAGACTTCTAATATTTAGTAAATGGATTTTTATGTAAAAATGATTTTTAATAATTGATAGGTTTTATTTTAACCTATATTGTGACGTTAACTCTATAGCAATTAAGACATAATCCTTTTATTTTTTTCAAAAAAAACAATAAATAATTTTGTCTATAAGCTCATTTGGGCTTAAAATGGAGAAGGTAAAGTAGATTACTAAAAAATTTCAACTATTCAAAATGTTAATCTTTATTTTTAATGCTATTTTTCATAAAATGCGATTATTTAGCTTACTTCTTCCTTTAAGGAACAATGATAATTTGCACTTAATGAGTTTAAACCTTTTTTAAAGATCTTTTTACGTCATGCAATTATTTACTTTATAAATATTCTTAAAATTGCACATTATTTATAGACCAATCTATTAAATTGAAGAATCTAATAAAGTAATAAATCCTCAGTAGGTTAAATAAATAGCGTTTTATTTTTGAATGAGATAAAAATACTATTTATAAAATATCTATTATTTGATTGATAGAAATAAAAAATGATTTAAATAAAATGGATACGATATTAAACACTTCGACCCCAGCAGGAATCGAACCTGCAATTAGCCCTTAGGAGGGGCTCGTTATATCCATTTAACTATGAGGTCATAGAAGCATGCATTTTAATAAATTTTAACAAACATTGCTATTCAAATCATGAAAAATTTTCTATTTTGAGTAAACATGATACAATCATGTTCATTCAATACTTTACCATTTTTATTCGATAATTCGGTAACATTATGAAAAAAAAAATAATAGGTATGATGTTTACGGTTTTGGCACTGACAAGTTGTGCAACTTATCAGCCTGAGACAAATAGTTATTCTGATCCGTTATCTGGGTTCAATAGAACTATGTTTAATGTTAATTATTATGCACTCGATCCTTACATTTTGCGACCTGCCGCAGTTGTTTGGAAAGATTATGTACCCACACCGATACGTAAAGGAGTCGTTAATTTTTCATCTAACCTTTCAGAACCCGCATCAATGGTCAATAGTGCTCTACAAGGTGAAGGTCATGAAGCAGGTAAACATTTAGCTCGATTCTTTTTAAATACCATTTTTGGTGTAGCCGGTTTATTTGATGTTGCAGGTATGGCTGATCCACAATTACAAAAAGGTTCTAAACGTAGTTTTGGTGATGTATTAGGTCATTATGATACACCTTATGGTCCCTATGTTGTGTTACCTTTCTATGGTTCTGCAACAATCCGCCAAGAAGGTGGTGATATTGTCGATACTTTATATCCGCCACTTGTTTGGTTAGATTGGGAATGGGCATTAGTCCGAAGCGTATTTGATGGTATTGAAGCTCGCGCTATGGCAATTGAGTATGAAGATTTGCTTAAAAATAGTGATGATCCTTATAACTTTATGCGTAATGCTTACTTCCAACGTAATGATTTTAATGCGTCTGGTGGTAAAGTTGATGAGCAAAAACAGCAGCAACGGCAAGAAAGCATTAATAGCATAATTAATGACATAGATTCTCAATAAGCTCAATTAATTATATTTTTAAAAGCCGCCTTGTTTGGCGGTTTTTTATGTATTTTATAAAATTTTTTTCTAATTATCATTGCAATCTTTTACTGCGAGTTTCATTTCGGGTAAATATCGCCAAAACCGACTTGGCATATGTTGGCGTTGTAATTTGAGATTCATACGTTCTTTTATAGTTATCGCATTGCAATACTTTAGCCACATTGTTTGAAACAGCACCTCATCTTCGGTGAGATAATTTTGATTAACTTGACTATTAATAATTAAATCATCTTTATCTACCAATGATACCTGTTCAATGCTATTCAAATCATAGACATAACCATATTGGCGCTTTTCATCATATATTGCCCATTTTTGATCTGCAAAACGATCTTTAAAAAAAGTGAGTACTAGAGGTAGTACATTATAAATAGGACCAATCACAGAAAAATAGATTTTTTCGCATACTTCATTTTCGTCGTCATCTGATGCTTGCTTATGCATTTTTTTCAGTGGATTTTTTATGGCATTAAAACGAATAAACTCAAGCATACGATGACGTTCGTTACTCACTTTTTTCGCAATTTCGCGCACCGTTAGTACATCGGGATCGGCAAAATCAGTTTCGATAGATTTTGTGGCTTTAAACACTTTGCAAATATATCGAAAGATAATTAAGTCACTATCTGGTAATTCAGATAACCATACATACATTAATTGTCGTAAAGCAGTTTTACTCAATTTATTGATTAATGCTACGCGCACACGTTCATACTTAAATTCTCGAAATTCGACATGATGTCTATCGGTCACCAGTAATGGTTCCACCTGTCCTGCTGCTAATAAACATTCGGGCATTTTTTTGAGTTTAAAAGCATCAAATACCGCACATAGCACACCTTCAAACGTCTTTTCGTAATAAAATGCTAACATACTCTACCACCCCATTACGAGTTGATGCGGTTGATGAATTATTTGATCTTCCAACAAAGGGGGATCTTGCAAAGACAATTTAATATATTCTGCTGATGAGCCGAGTATTTTAAATTTTTTCATATCATGACAAATAATAAAAAACTGCGCACGCTTTAACACTACACCAATCCGTTTGAGTGCATCAAATGTTAAACGGCGATGACGCCTTGCCATGACAATTAATTTGGCTGATTTAACGCCGATACCAGGTACTCTCAATATTTTTTGGTAACTATCACGATTTATATCAATTGGGAAAAACTGCGGATTACGGATCGCCCAAGACAGTTTGGGATCAATGGTTAAATCAAGGTCAGGATATCTATCGTTAACAATTTCATCAACATTGAAGTCATAAAACCGTAATAACCAATCGGCTTGATAAAGTCTATTTTCACGCACGCGTGGTACATCTTGCACAACAGGCAAACGTTTATCATAACCATTTACAGGAACAAATCCTGAATAATAAACTCGTTTCATGCTCGGTCGCTTATAAAGCTTGGCAGTGAGTTGTAATATTTGTTTGTCAGATTCATCCGTTGCACCAATAATCATTTGTGTGCTCTGCCCTGCTGGTACAAATTTAGGCGTAGATCTAAATTTTTTACGATCTTCTATATTCTCAAGCAAATTTTGATGAATTTGGCGCATAGGTTGGTAAATGCTTTTATGATCTTTATCTGGCGCAAGTAATTTGAGATTTTCTTCGGTTGGAATTTCCAAATTAACGCTCATTCTATCAACCAACAATCCAGCTTGATTAATCAGTTCATCACTGGCACCAGGGATCGCTTTCATATGAATATAGCCATTAAAATGGTGCTCACTACGTAAAATTTTCACTACGCGGATCATGCGCTCCATAGTATGATCAGGACTGCGTACAATGCCCGAACTTATAAATAACCCTTCAATATAGTTTCGGCGATAAAATTCAATGGTCAGCTCAGCCAGTTCGCGCGGAGTAAAACCTGCTCTAGGAATATCGTTACTTTGCCGGTTAATACAATAAGCACAATCAAACATGCAGTAGTTAGTTAACATAATTTTAAGTAACGATACACATCGCCCGTCGGCAGTAAATGTGTGGCAAATACCACTCTTGCTTGCACTACCAATACCCTTATTTTTATTGCGACGCGTTGATCCACTCGATGAACACGAGACATCATATTTTGCCGATTCGGCTAATATCTCAAGTTTCGCAATCATTTTTTCATTCATTTAGCATCACCATAAAACTGTGTTTATATACAGTATATCGTAACTGCATCACACTCTGCAAGTGTGTGGCTATTTAATCGGTATTAATTTGCCAAACTGAAGCCATCACTCTATCAATAACTTGAAGATTCTTAATCAATTCAATGTCGCATTCTTTTAATTAATATATTAATAATCAATTTATTAACAAAAAAATAAAGATAAAAGAATTACTCAGGTATTGTTGAGCTTACAAGTGTACGCTATAATCACATCAATTTTTGTTAGAAGCAGATAATTTAGGAGCAGAATATTGTATGAAACGCGTTGTTATAACAGGATTAGGAATTCTTTCAAGTATTGGAAATAATACCAAAGAAGTTTTAGAATCTTTAAAAATTGGCCGTAGTGGTATTACTTTTTCACAAGAAATGAAAGATAGCGGAATGCGTAGTCATATCTGCGGAAATGTTAAATTAGATACTAAAGGTCTCATTGACCGTAAAATAGTTCGCTTTATGAACGATGCTTCTATTTATGGTTATCTCGCTTTACAACAAGCTATTGAAGACGCTAAGTTAACTCCAGAACAAGTTTCTAATCCACGTACTGGTTTAATTGCAGGTTACGGTGGTTCAACTAAAACTCAATATAATGTTGTAGCTGGTATGAAAGAGAAAGGATTACGTGGCGTTGGTCCTTATGCAGTGACGAAATCAATGTCATCTGCAATTTCAGCTTGTTTAGCTACACCATTTAAAATTAAAGGTGTGAGTTATTCTATGACATCAGCTTGTGCTACGTCTGTGCACTGTATTGGTCACGCTGCTGAACTTATTCAGCTGGGCAAACAGGATATCGTTTTTGCTGGTGGTGGTGAAGAGCTTTGTTGGGAAATGTCTTGTGAATTTGACGCAATGGGTGCGTTATCAACGAAATATAACGACTGTCCAGAAAAAGCATCACGAGCTTATGATGCCAATCGTGATGGTTTTGTTATTGCTGGCGGAGCTGGTATGGTTGTTGTAGAAGAGTTAGAACATGCATTAGCGCGTGGCGCTCATATTTATGGTGAATTAGTCGGTTATGGTGCAACATCAGATGGTTATGATATGGTTGCTCCATCAGGTGAAGGTGCAATGCGTTGTATGCAACTTGCTATTCAAGATTTAGATGTGCCAGTTGATTATATCAACACTCATGGTACATCAACACCAGTAGGTGATGTAAAAGAGTTATGGGCAATCAAACAAGTATTTGGTGACAATATTCCAGCAATCTCATCAACTAAGTCTATGACGGGCCATTCATTAAGTGCAACAGGTGCGCAAGAGCTTATCTATTCATTATTGATGCTTGAACATGGCTTTATTACACCAAGTATTAATATCGATGAATTAGACGAAGCAGCAGTTGGCATGAATATTATTACAAAACCAACCGAACGTGAATTAACAACCGTTATGTCAAATAGCTTTGGCTTTGGTGGTACGAATGCCTCAATTGTGATGAAAAAATACAAAGCTTAATTGAACAATTTTTTTATCTGTAAATAAAAACCGTTCTATTAAGAACGGTTTTTTTCAAATCATTAACTAAATGAATAACTAGAGCACTTTACTTAAAAATAACTGTGTCCGTTCATTTTGTGGATTTTTGAAAATCTGATCTGGTGATCCTTGTTCTTGAATAATTCCTTGATCAATAAAAATCACTCGACTTGACATCTCTCTGGCAAAGCCCATTTCATGAGTTACAACCACCATTGTCATACCTTCTTGAGCTAATGATTTCATGACAGCTAGAACTTCACCAACCAATTCGGGATCGAGTGCAGAAGTTGGTTCATCAAATAACATTACTTTAGGATCCATCATTAAAGCTCTAGCAATGGCAACACGCTGTTGTTGACCACCTGAAAGCTGACTTGGGTAAGCATCAATCTTATCAATTAATCCGACTTTAATTAATAAACTTTCTGCTTTGGTAATAGCTTCGGATTTAGCCATTTTTTTGACATCACGAGGTGCTAAAATCAAATTATCTAACACTGTCATATGCGGAAATAGATTAAAGCGTTGAAACACCATACCCACAGATTCTCGCAAGCGATTAATAGGAATTCTTGGATCATGTACTTTAAAGCCATTCACTTCAATTTCACCTGCGGTGATATCCTCTAACCCATTAATGCAACGCAAAAAAGTACTTTTACCTGATCCTGAAGGACCGATAATAGAAATAACTTCTTTTTCCTGAAAATCGCATGTTATACCTCTTAATACATGGATATCGCCAAATTGCTTTTGTAGATTATTAATGTGAATCACTTTTGCCTAACCTTTTTTCCATATATTTAACCAGTAGGGATAATAAAAATGTCATAGACCAGTAAACTAAAGAAATGACTAGATAAGGTTCAGTATAAACTGCATTCGCCGCACCAGCCGTTCTTGCTGCATAAGCTAAATCAACCAATCCGATTGCCGAACCTAAGGAAGAATCCTTTAAAATCGCAATCGCATTATTACCTAAAGGAGGAAGCATTCGTCGAAAAGCTTGAGGTAAAATTACTTTACGCATAGTACTACTATAACTCATACCTAAAGATCGTGCAGCTTCCATTTGTCCTTTATCAATAGATTGAATGCCAGCTCTAAAGATTTCTGAAATATAGGCACCTGCATTTAAAGTTATCGCTAAAACACAAGAAATAAATGCACCATATTGCACTCGTAAATAACGCGCGGTTTCAGGCGATATTAAATAATCTGAGACCAAAACACCCTCTCGAGGGTGTAACAAAAATGGCATGATAACAAAATACATAACCATAATTTGAACAAATAAAGGGGTACCGCGAAAGGCGCTTACATAAATTTTAATTGGCCATTTCACTAATATTGATAAAGTGTATTTATAAATACCGTGCTTTACTTGAGCGACTCGACCAAGACCTAAAATTAATCCCCAAAACGTACCAAACACTACACAAACTAGAGTACAGGTAATGGTCATTATTGCGCCATCAATAAACAGAGGCAAATAATCACTAATCACTTCCCAATTAAACTGCATAAATCAAATATCCTATTGCTGTAGATTAATTAATGGGCAAAGTTGGTACATTTTCATCAAACCATTTTGCATAAATGGTAGCATAAGTACCATTAACAATAATTTTTTTAAGTCCTTCATTAATACTATTTAGTAATTTATCATTTCCTTTGGCAACAGCTATACCAAAATATTGAGCTTCGAAATTTTGATCAGCAATTAGATTGAAATCTTTTCCTGGATGCATTTTAATATAAAACTTAACTACCCCAACGTCACTAACCGCAGCATCAATCCCTTCTTCATAAAGATCTTGCAACAAAAGAGGAGTATTATCAAAACGTTTGATCGCTTTGCTATTCATTCCTAAAACTTTTGAAACAACCACATCCCCCGTACTGCCATTTACAACGCCAACCGTTTTTGTTTTTAAATCTTCCAATAAAGTAATACTAGAGTTTGCTTGGGTCACAACTACTTGTTCAGCGGGAAAGTAAGGAAACGAAAAATCGACCGATTTTTTTCGTTTATCGGTAATAGTAATACCTGAAATAATAATATCACGTTCACCATTGTTCAAACTTGCAAAAATACTATCCCAAGGTGTATTAATTAATTTGATGTTAAAATTCTCAACATCAGCAATCGCTTGAATAATATCAATATCGAAGCCTTCTAACTGACGCTGATTATTTTCATATTCAAAAGGTCGGTACGTACCACCGGCGCCTACTACATAAGTTGTTGCATTATCTGCGTAACTTAAATAACTAGAAACTAATAAAAAAGCAGATAAAATTAACGAAAAACAAGACTTAATCATGGTAATTCCTATCTATAAATAAATATGAAAAACATAATAGCTTTTAAGGGAAATAATGCAAATTAATATTTAGATTTCATTATATTATTTACTTTTTTGAGAAGTATTAAAGGATTAACGAGTAAGACAAAATTGAAAAAAGAATTCAATTTTCAATTGAAATAGAGAATTTTGTCATCTTAATAACAAAAAGCAGAGTATTGCTCTGCTTTTTTAAAAAGCATTATTTTTTGATTTTTATGGTTAAACTATAATTGAGTGTTTGTTATAAAAATATGATTTATTGTTGATAAATATTCCAAGCCGCCTGTAATCCAGCGCCTTGAATGGTTTTGAAACCAACACGATTTAATACTGCTTCAAAGGCAGTTAATGTTTGTAAAACACACTGTTTTCTAGCGTTATAACCCATAGTACCAATACGCCAAACATTACCTTTTAGAGGACCAAAAGATGCACCAATTTCAATACCAAAATCATTGAGCATTAAACTACGTACTTCTAGGTCGTTAATATTTTCTGGACGTATAACCCCAACCACATTGTTCATTTTATGTTTAATATCACCAAACAAATCAAGTCCCATTGCTTGTAAACCTGCGACCATAGCCGAACCATTAATGCGATGACGTTCAATGACATTATCCAATCCTTCTTGCAATACTATACGAGCACACTCTCTGGCTGCATAAAGCATAGAGGTAGCTTCAGTATGATGATTAATCCGTTCAGATCCCCAATAACGAATAATCATATCAAGATCAAAATAGTTCGAATATATCATTTCATCACTACCACTGCTATCCCCTTGATCTCGGATACCAAGTTCAACACATTTGCGTGCTTGAATGATTTCAACCATTTTTGGACTTAATGTTAAAGGAGCCACGCCTGGAGGTCCACTCAAGCATTTTTGCAAACTCACTGACACACCATCAAGTTGCCACTTATCGACTTCTAAATCGTTACCAACAATTGAAGCGGTTGCATCAACGTAAGAAAGTACACCATATCTACGACAAATTTCACCAATTTTATTTAATGGTTGAAGTAAAGTAGTTGAAGTATCACCTTGCACACAAAGTAACAAGCGTGGCTTAATTTTTTTTATGGCATCTTCAATTACATTAGGATCGAATACTTCTCCCCATGGCACTTCAATAGTATGCACATCTGCTCTACAACGATGAGCAATTTCACAAAGTAATAAACCAAATCGTCCAAATATTGGCACTAACACTTTATCCCTTGGACGAAGGGTTGACACAAGAACAGCTTCAATGCCAGCTCTGGCGGTGCCATCAATAACAAAAGTTTGTTCATTTTTGGTTTTAAATATGTCACGATAAAGCGCCATCGTTTGATTCATATAATCAGTCATAACAGGATCGAATTGACCAATTAAAGGCGCAGCCATTGCTCGCGTTACACGTGGATCAGCATTAATTGGACCGGGTCCCATCAGTAATCGTGCTGGTGGATTAATTTGATCATAGTTATCTAAATCTAACATGTGATTTTCCTTGAGTTAAGTCTTGTTTATTTGTTAACAATCACGTTTAGTTGTGATGAATTGTTTATCTTTTTACATCGATATTTTTTAAAAAACTACTGGCTAATGGATGGTGGAACTTAAATAAATTAACAATTTCGCTCATCACTCTTCCCATATGCGACTTTTTCCATGCTAAAGATAATGGTGAAGGTTTACGTTCATTAATCACTTGGCATTGAATTAAATCACCCGAATCCAAATACTTTTGACAAACCGAACGTGGTAAAAATCCAATCCCTAGCCCTTTTAAATGACAGGATAATTTGGTTGTAATATTAGGCACAATAATTTCAGATTGACTTGGCAATAGCCACGCAACTCGTTTATTCATATGAATTGATGTATCTTCAATATTTATAGCGGGATATTTACGTAATGTTTCATTTGATAACGGACCTTCTAGATGAGTGATCGGATGATTTTTTGCTGCAACAAAAACCCAATTAATTTCACCTAATGGAAAAATATTAATCATATTATCTAATGATTCAGTTCCTGTTGCCCCAATAGCAAGATGATATTCACCGTATAATAACGAATCCCAAACGCCCATATATACTTGTCGATTAAAGGTAAAATTAGTAAATGGAAATTTTTTTTGCAAATGGCTTAATAGCTCCGTGACCGCATCAACATCATAGAGTAAATTATTAATGGTCAGATTAATTTTGCGTTCGACGCCATTGCGTATTTGATGTAGCTCTTCAGGCATAGTAGTCAACCAAAGTAGCCATTGGCTGCAATGCTCATAGAGATGTTGACCTGCAAGAGTTAATGACACTGTTCGTGTTGTGCGTTCAAACAATTGAGTATTAAGATCCGTTTCCAATGATTTGATACGATAACTAATGGCAGCTGGAGTTTTAAATAACAATTTGGCTGCTTTGGAAAAGCTTTTACACTCAACTACTTTTGTGAAGGTTCGCATAGTTTCTGTATCTAACATTATTCAATCCTTTATAACAAAACGATCAATACCCAACCAGATCCCTAATAAAAGATCGGCTCCTGATGTGTGTCCATAATTTAAAAGATTATGAATTGCACAATGGTTATACCTATGTTGATTCAGGCGTTCAATAACATTTAAAACAGGTAATGAAAATTTACCTTGTAATGCATATTTTAAAAATGTAGCACTAATTGTTGTTGTCAATACCTCTAATGGCAAATTCTGCAATGTCGTTTTTATTCGTTGTATTTTGGGTTTAAAACGATGATCACAGAAAAGTATTGCAATTATTCCGACTATAATATCATCAAAGCTAGGAGTTAAACCCGGACCTAATCCAATAAATTGAGTAATATTTACTCTTTCCCCCAACATTAAACTATTCAACCTATTACATAAACTTATTAGTTCTGGTGCGGGGTTGTTGACAATATTTTCTCGAAGTAACCCAAATAAGCCTGTTGGATAATTTATCTGCATGAATAATTGTCTAATCGCGGTTTTATCTAATTCGGTGTGTGTTCTACTCTTTAATGTCATATTGCAGATATGAGTATTATAACTTAACAAAATATCGCCGAGTAATAAATCACCATTACTCTGTTGTCTTAGAGTTAAATGATCATTAGCTAGCATAGTTTGAATTACATTAAAATCATCGGTTTTAACAACCCAACCCATAGGTGATAAACCACTACCATATTGATGTAATGTGACTAATTGTTGCTGGTGATTGATTAAATTCACTGTATGTTCATGTAAACTAAATAGAGATAATTTTCCCTCTACATTTGGTGCATGGGCACTGATGATTAATGGTTTAAATTGCTGTAAGTGATTTTGGGTTGATGACATGAAAAACTGCCGATTTGCATCGGCAGCAAATGATGTTGCCGTAAGTGAAGTACTTATCGCTTTTGTTTGTAATTTATTCTCTGCATATTTACATTTCATAAATTAAACTTTAAGTTTTTTGGCTAATGCCTCGAGTGCTTTTTCAAAACAGGCTAATGGAGCACGTACCGTTCCTGCACCAATTTGACCCACACCGGCCTTTTTGTGGGCAATGCCAGTATTGATTAAAGGCGTGATACCCGTTTCAACAATGCGGCGAAGATCAAGACCTAAACAGCATCCTTGGAAGTTCCAAGATGGAATTTGTAACAACATATTATGGTCAAGATAGATTTCACTCATCTCTTCTGATACTTCATATGCAATATCTACGCCACCTGCGCCAACGAATCGGGTTACTCCTGGCGCAGCTACCATAGCCGCACCACCAATACCAAAAGTTTCAGTAATAGCGCTATCACCAATATCTGGATTGGCTTCATTTTGTGAATAGCCAGTGAAAAATAGACCTTGCGGAGTATTAACAGGTGCAGTAAACCACTCATCACCTAAACCACTGACCTTGATGCCAAAATCTTTACCATTACGCGTCATAGCTGTAACAATAGTCCCTTTTTGAAGATATGCTGCACTGTCCATGACCGATTTACAAAATGCCATCGCTAGATTTAAAAAGAACTGATCCGTTACACTTAAAAATTCAAATATTTTAGCCAGTTCTGTTTTATTGCGATCAAGCATAATTAATTTAGGTGACAATGTTCTTAGCAATAAAGCTGAAGCCGCAATATTACGTTGATGAAACTCATCACCCATAGTAATGGCTTGTGCCATTAAGGCTGTAAGATCAATTCCATTTTCAAACAGTTTAAGAGCATCATTTAATGCTGGTCCTAACGACTCTTTCATCCAATGGTGACGATTGAGTACTTCTTCACCATATGCACCAAAGCGCATTACTTTGCCAATACCCTCGTTCAAATTACAGTACGCTCGATTACCATGAGTGAGGTTCTCAACAACTAACATTGGCATATTGGCTGAAGTGATACCGCCCATCGGTCCAACCGCATTAACGGAATGACATGGAATGAATTCAACTCCACCATTTTCTAATAAATCCAAAGCTTGTTTTTCATCACTCGCCCATTTTTCAAACAGACAGGCGCCAATGCATGCCCCCTGCATTGGTCCTGTCATATCTTGCCAGACAATAGGAGGACCAGCATGTAATAACTTATAATTTTGTGCTAAAGTCGGTATAGCTTCTTTCGCAGCAACTACCCCAATCCAATGTGGTCTAGCGGCTTTGATTCGCTCCATAATGGCTTGGTTTGCTTCATTAATTACTTTATTCATTCGTCAAAACCTCTTAATTTAATTTTTTCAAAATAGCCGCTAATGTTGGATTTCCGCCAGCTATTGGTGTCCATTGATAATGCACAACAGGGACATTGGATGATTGAAGATCTTCTGCAAAACTACGCAATCCAGCATTGATTACGCTTATATGATTAAGCAAAGGATATGTTTTATGTGAATTTGATGATGTGATTGGTGTAATTAATTTTTTAGCTAATAATATCGCCTCGAACAGATTATCCATCACCACAATATTATTCTCTGTTAAGGTATCAATTTGCTTTCTACGGCATTGTGGATCTTGCTGTGAGCCCGTTACCGTAGCGATAGCAATTAAGGGATTATCCGCTGAGCGCGCTGCACTGGCTGCTTTATATCCGGCAATAATTGATTCAGCAGGATTTGAGTTAGCGCCATAACCAATCACTAAATCAAGTAATACTACCCCAACTGACTTTTGTTCCCCTAGTTTACTAATTTCTTGTTCACGAATAGAAGGATCAATCATTGGATGTGGTCGTCCAACAGTGTAAAAATCATCTCCAAGATCAATAATTTTATGACCGTTTTCATCGAGCAATATGCCTTTATCATGATTTTTTCTGACTGATAAATGTAACTCTTGTGCAAGTAGTATCGCAGCTTCTGAAGCCAGAGTTCCACCGGTATAAAGTCCTGAAATCGTTTTGTTAGCTACCTTATGTAATTGATGTGCAACTATTTCTACTTTGGCTAATAAACACGCTAAACGTGCTGCTTCATCTAATGTTTTGACAAAATAGATATTTTCATCTTGTGCTTTGTCGATAGTTGATCCTAAAAACAGTGCCACAATTGGCTTTTTAATCAGCTTCATGGAAGCAATAACTTTTCCCCTCACATTTTCAGCAGGAGGTTTTGAAATAAACGCAATGACTTGACTTTGCTCATCTGCCGCGAGCATCTTTAATGCGGTTAAAGCGCTTATTCCCTCTACCTCTTGCGATAAATCACGCCCGCCTAAACCAATAGCTTGTGTAATACCTTGGTTTAATAACGCAATTTGTGAGATGACTTCTTGAATACCTGTACCCGATGCACCAATTACCCCAATGTTCCCTTTGGGAATCACATTGGCAAAAGCCAATGGAGCACCAGCAATAATCGCTGTACCACAATCAGGACCCATCACAATCAAATCTTTACTAGAAGCCTTAGTTTTTAATCGAATTTCATCTGTCACAGGCACATTATCTGAAAAGATCATTACATTTTTATTATCATCAATGGCTTGTTCAGCAAGATCTGCGGCGTATTCACCAGCAATCGATATCAACACTAAATTTGCGTCAGGTAGTTTTTGAATTGCGCTAGCATAACGTCTTGCTTTGAGTAATTTACTGCTACCTTGCTGCTGAACGATATTTTTTAACGAGTTTTCAAGCTTTACACTGATTAGATCCACAACATTAATTGAATCATTATGCGTTTTAATGGCAACACAAATATCATTCGGGGAAGCCTCATTAAATATATCACTCCAAAAACCCGTTGCTGTAAGTAAGGATTTATTGGCTGGTGTCCCCATCATGACGGAAACTTCATCAACTTCGTCAAGACTACTCAGCTTTTTTGAAATTAACATTAAACTGACCGAATCTTGAAAGCTTCCTTTTTTTATGAAAGATTGAATCATGCCAATTGCCTCTCAGTTATTTAGTAATTCTTTATTTTTAAATATGCAATAAACGTAACTTGATAAATAACTTAAATAATTATTACCAATGGTATTTGTTAAACGCCGATAAATCGTTATACGTTTATCTATCAAATTTAAAATTTCACACTATTTATATATTACGAAAAAAACTGAGAATAAATAGGTTATATGTCACAAATCAATAACTTATCATACTAAAAAAATTCTTTATAAATCATTATTATAAGATATTGTTAAAAATTTTTTTATAATAGTAACTCATTAAATTAATTAAATTTTATAAAACTAAAAAAGAGTGTTTGATCACATTATTATTTGTTATTAATAGTATGTTACTTATCAAACATAACCAGAATAATTATTAATAATAGAATGATTAAAAATAGGTAGATGCTTATGAAAATCTTACATGATGATGTGGCAAATGCAGTAGAGTGGATATCCAGTTTTGGGGGACTTGAACAAGGAGGAACAACGCGTTTACTTTACACAACTCAATGGCTTGCAGCACAAAATGCATTGAAAGAACGTATGACAAATATTGGTATGCAAAGCTATTTTGATGATGTGGGTAATTTATATGGTCGCTTTGAAGGTAGTAAATTTAAAGATCAAATCATTATGTCAGGTTCGCATGTTGATACTGTTGTCAATGGTGGAAAGCTAGATGGGCAACTCGGTATTATTGCCGCCCTACTTGCCATGCAATACTTGAAAGAAAACTACGGTCAACCACTTCGTTCCTTAGAACTTATCTCAATGGCAGAAGAAGAAGGCAGTCGCTTTCCATATGTATTTTGGGGAAGTAAAAATGTTTTTGCGATTGCAAACAAAAAAGATGTGGAAAATATCACTGATGAAAAAGGAATCAAATTTATTGATGCCATGCAAGCGTGTGGATTTCAATTTAGTACTCAACCTGCACGCAGCGATATTAAAGCTTTTTTAGAAATTCATATTGAACAAGGTGGTGTACTTGAAAAAGAACAAAAAAGTATTGGCATTGTAACCAGTATTGTTGGTCAACGACGCTATAACATCAGACTTATTGGTGAAGCAAACCATGCAGGCACCACACCAATGGGTTATCGTCAAGATGCAGTGTATGCTTTTAGTTGTATCTGTTATGAATCCATTAATAAAGCGCTAAAAGTAGGCGATCCTTTAGTGCTGACTTTTGGTCATGTTGAACCAAAACCTAATGTTGTTAACGTCGTGCCTGGTGAAGTGCTATTTACTATGGATTGTCGCCATACTGATAAAACCGAATTGATTAGATTTACTGAAGAAATCGAAGCGGATATGACACGTATTGCTAAAGAGCTAGGACTTAAAATTGAGATCCACCGCTGGATGGATGAAGACCCAATACCAATGAACAACAAACTGATCCATATGTTAGAAGACATTTGCAAAAAAGAGAAGCTCAGTTATCGTGTAATGCACAGTGGTGCTGGACATGATTCACAAATTTTTGCTCCACGGGTACCTACCGCTATGCTGTTTGTACCTAGTATCAAAGGCATCAGCCACAATACCGCTGAAGATACCAAAACCGTAGACTTAGTTGAAGGTATAAAAGCGCTGACCTATGCCCTTTATAAATTAGCTTACCAAGAATAATGAGGAGTTAGCATGACAACAGTTAACACAATAGCTAAAGCAGGCGGTATTCAATATTGGCATAAAATAGTAGTTTTATTGTGTCTTGGTTGGACTGTAATGTGGATCTATCGTCCAGTCCTTACCGCTATCTTTCCGGAAGTCCAACAAACTATAGGTCCGCAATCCAATACTGAATTAGGTTTAATTGCTAGTTGCTATTTTTTTGCTTACACCGCAATGCAAATTCCAGCAGGAATGTTAGTTGATAAGTTTGGTAAAAAAGCCGTGGTTATTCCCGGTTTCTTATTATTTGCTATCGCCGCTTTAATCATCGGTAATGCGCATTCCATATTAATGATTTATGTTGGAAGTTTATTAGCTGGCTTAGGTTGTGGTTCTTATTATGGTTCAGCCTGGTCACTTTCAGCCGAAAATATCCCAGCAGAACATCGTGGATTTGCTTCGGCAATTATCAATACGGGGTCGGCCTTAGGAATGGGCATAAGTTTGTTGGCTACCAGTTTTTTAGTTAAATCATGGGGTATGCCATGGGAATACATGCTTTATATTATAGCAGCTTTAATACTTTGCTTAGTTGCAGGATTTGCTATTGTTATAAAAGAAAAACATAAATTAAAACAACAAATTATAAATAATACAATCGATAAACAAACGACAATTTCGCCCATTCAGTCTGAGAAAAAACACCGTTTCTTCAGTATTCAAATGATTTCCTCTTACATTATATACTTTGCAACATGTTATGGATACTACATGATTGTCAGTTGGTTACCAAACTTTTTGGAAACTGAACGTGGATTTACTGGTGGAAGTATTGGTTCAGCGTCATCATTGGTAGCCTTCGCAGCAATACCTGGTGCCTTAATCATCAGTAAAATATCTGATAAATTTAGAAGTAAACGTCTACTCTTCATTATCGTATTAGAACTGATTGCTGCTGCAACCTTATTGATTACCGTACAATCTACAACCATTAGTTTTTTACTTGCGGGATTAATGTTTTATGGATTATTTGGCAAACTCACTGTTGAACCGATATTGATTTCACATGTTGCCGAAACAGCGCCAAAATCCAATTACGGCACATCCTTTGGTGTCTTTAATTTTTTTGGCATGAGCTCATCAGTAATTGCACCGCCATTAACTGGTTACTTAGCCGATCTTACTGGTACTAAAATCACTGGATTTTATGTTGCCATCGGCATATTGGTCGTTGCTACACTAATCTTCATGCTGATCAATACGAAAAAAATGTCAAACAACCAATAAACATCATTACCGGCCAAATACCTATGCCGGTTAAACAAATCACTGCTTTTTATAAGTTGGGATTGCTATTACCTAAATAAAAATCAACGAAACATTCAATAAAAAATAGTCAAAAAATCGTCATTTTACAAGGAGAATGAAAATGGGGTATATCAATAACAACACTGGTTATCCAAAAGATTTACTTGCCTCCAGAGCCATTATTAAACGCCATAATTACGCATTAATACCGCCTGATGGATTAGTCAAAAATATCATTCCAGGATTTGAAAACTGTGACATTACCATCCTATCCACGCCAAAATTAGGGGCATCGTTTGTGGATTATCTTGTCACTATGCATCAAGATGGCAAAAATCAACAAGGTTTTGGCGGTAAAGATATTGAAGTTTTTGTTTATGTGATTAGTGGTGAAGTGACAGTAAAAGCCGGTGATCAAACCTATAATCTTAAAACAACTGGCTATGTATACTGTCCTGCAGGAGTTAAACTGTATTTGCAAAATAACGTCCCATTGTCACGACTATTTTTGTATAAACGCCGTTATATATCGCTCGTAGGTCATCAAGCACATATAGTAAGCAACCATGCTCAAAAGCTAGATTACGTCTGTTACGAAGATATGGATAACGTATTTGTGCAAGACCTACTACCTAAAGAGCTCGGTTTTGACATGAACTTCCATATATTAACTTTTAAACCAGGCGCGAGTCATGGGTACATTGAAACACATGTTCAAGAGCACGGTGCATATTTACTTAGTGGTGAGGGTATATATTTGCTTGATAATGAGTGGATACCAGTCAAAAAGGATGATTATATTTTTATGGGTGCTTATGCACTGCAAGCTTGCTACTCTGTTGGCAAAGAGCCATTAAGTTACATCTATTCTAAGGATTGCCATCGAGATATAGAAATATAAATACAAAACTAGCAACCATAAAAAATGATTAAGGAAACAAAATGGAACTTATTGTCATTGCTTTAGGCGGTAATGCCATTGCTAAACGCAAACAACTCTTAACAGTAGATCATCAATATGAAAATATAGATGCAACAACGAAAATTATTGCCAAACTTGCTGGTAGATATCGATTGGTAATTGTACATGGCAATGGACCACAAGTAGGATTATTGGCTCTACAAAATCAGGCTTATACTCAAATAACTGCCTACCCGTTGGATATTTTAGTTGCCCAGACACAAGGCATGTTAGGTTATATGATAGGGCGCAGCTTACAACAATATAAAAGAGTTAATAAAGTTGTGACACTATTAACACAAGTTGAAGTCGATGTGCACGATCCCTCATTTAAGCATCCAACTAAGTACATAGGCCCCGTCTATCAACCCGATTTGAAGCAAAAATTGGAAGCACAATATGGTTGGACATTTAAGAAAGATGGACAATATATTCGTCGAGTTGTCCCATCACCGAAACCGAAGACAATACTTGAAATTGATACCATACAAAAATTACTAACCGATGATACCATTGTGATATGTAACGGTGGTGGAGGTATTCCAGTAATAAAAGACGAAAAGGGTTATAAAGGCATTGAAGCAGTGATAGATAAAGATTATTCAGCTGCAAAACTTGCAACACAACTCAAGGCCGATCATCTGATGATCTTAACCGATGCCGATGCAGTTTATGAAAATTGGGGAACACCTGCCCAAACTGCGTTACGTCATGTCACCCCTAAACAACTAAAACCACTCGCTGTTGACGATGGTGCGATGGGTCCCAAAATAAAATCTGTAATTGAATTTGTCGAAAAGACAGGAAGCAGGGCTTATATTGGCACTTTGACCGATATTGAAGCGTTATTAGATACCAGTAAAGGCACTATTGTCAGCCCATCAAATCAACAATGTAATGAGTAAATAAACATATTGATAAAAGACAGGAGTTTTACTATGAGAGTTGATAGACAAACCTTACACAATTTAATCGCGAAAAAACTGCATAAAGCAGGTTTAACAAATGAACATGCTAATATTGCTGCCGATGCCCTATCCTTTGCTGATGCGCGTGGTATCCATTCACATGGTGCGGTACGAGTTGAATATTACGCCGAACGTATCGCCAAAGGTGGTATGACTCCTAATCCTAATGTCACTTACAAAGAAACTGGGCCTGCCAGTGGGATATTAGATTTTGACAATGGTTGCGGTTTGGTGGCCGCTAAAGTTGGCATGGACAAAGCAATAGCAATGGCGAAAAAAAATGGCATTGCAGTGGTAGGTATTCGTCGTATGTCACACAGTGGTTCACTTTGTTATTTTACTGAAATGGCCGCTGAAGAAAACCTAATTGCGATATCAATGTGCCAATCTGATCCGATGGCTGTACCTTATGGTGGTGCAGAAGAGTTTTTTGGTACTAATCCTATCGCCTTTGCTGCACCAACTGCCGACGATCGCCTTGTTTCCTTCGACATGGCTACCACAGTACAAGCTTGGGGAAAAATACTTTATGCTCGCTCCAAAGGTGTTCCGATTCCGCCAACCTGGGCTGTAGACGAACAGGGAGAACCAACAACCGATCCCCATAAAGTCAACGCTTTGTTACCAATAGCAGATGCTAAAGGTTATGGGTTAATGATGATGGTCGATATATTGTCAGGCATTTTATTGGGCCTTCCATTTGGTAAAAACGTATCATCAATGTATGCCAATTTATCCAAAGGACGCGATCTTGGGCATTTGCATATTGTGATCAATCCCGATTATTTTATCGGTATTGAAGCATTCAAAAAGAATATGTCAGCAATGCTTAACCAACTTAAACAGGTCAAACCAGCTAAAGGAAACAGTGAAATCTTTTTCCCTGGTGAACGAGGCAAAAAACGCGAAGCGAATTACTTAAAAAATGGTATCGATATTGTAGATGAAATCTACAACTACTTAATGAGTGATACTATCCACTACAATCGGTATGATCATAAAAATAAGTTTGCAGAATAAAATATTCCCCCGTGTAAGTAAACAAGGGGGGGGGATGAACATTGCCCCTTCAATAATTTTTATTTAATAATCCCTGTATGAACAGGGAACCTATAGCTTCAATTACTATTCTTTTCGTCTAAACGGTTTATCCCTGTACATACAAGGAACACAAAAAAACTGCGTGATATTATAGTATAAGTGATGAATTGATGTACATACCGATAACATAAACTGTGTTAATTTAAAACATAGAAAAGTCTACTGTTAATATAAAGCGGCAATTTTTTAATAATGTAAAATGAAAATCAATTTGTTGGAATCAAGCCCTTTCGGGCTTTTTTATGGGTGAGGCATTGTAAATTGTTTGGCGTCATCTTTAATGCTATCCGTTACTATTTTGATGATAGCATTCATATCATCTGGGTTATTTTCTAATTTTTTTTCATCTAATCTATTAGGATTCTGAATATCAAATTCTTTAAAACTCAGATAAATCGCTTCAAAAAAATCTTTTGGAACGTCCCCTTCTTTTAGTTGGCTGATATTATTCATTATCCTTTCAAGAAAGTTTTGAAGATAACTGTCAGTAGTGACGCAATTTTCTAACGACGGAAATTTGTTGTCTTTTATACCTAAACAAATTAAGTCTAATTCACTTCCCTTAATAATACTCTGCATATCATCTTTATTTTTCAATTTGATAACAACAAATTCAGATGGATCCTCATCACTTGCAATAATATATGGGTTACCATTTAAATCCGTTTTAACATCTGATGCTTCTGCTATGATATTAACTAACTTCTGATCGTATGTTTTTTCGTAGTTAATCAGGTCATTACTGAATTCTTCATTTAAAGCTGATACAGATACAGTTGGTATTTTTTCACCAATAATTGATTCACCGTCTGTTTTAAAAACAGCAATATCTTCATTTATAAGCAACTCAGTTAATCTTTTTGCATTATCATTGGCAAAAGCATTGAAACTCATTAGAGTGAATATTGAGATAGCAATTAAATTTTTCATTCCTTACTTCCATTTATTATCGAACCAAAACAGATGAAAAAATAATTAAATTTTTTCATACCTTAAATCTTATTTTTTGTAATAGTATTTTATTTAGATGCGTTGAGCAATAAAAAACCGCCAAAGCGGTGAGATGAATTAATTATGAGTCCATCTGAACAGACACACTTCGGCTAAATTATGCAATTAAAACATCATTTAATCGTTCATTAACTATCAAACAATTTTTAATAGTGTTACTTCTCATTGTTAGTGAAATAACCCTGTATTAACGATCTTTATTGCTTCCACTATTGATATTTTGGGTGGCATTCTTATGTAACTTTGTTAAGAAATTTTTTATATGCAAACTAATACACAAGTCTGTTATGCTAAATTTATTAGTTAATATTAAAAGTAAACGGTTATACTGGATCTACAGTATATTTTCCTTTATAACCGTAAAGTTAATTAAAATTATTTATTGATTTTTTACTGAAACGTAAGGTTAACCTGAAAGTTATTTAACAAAATAAACTATCTATCATCGATTAATTAAAAACCATAATTGGTTGAGCAATATTGCTGTTATTTGCATTTAGCTTATTGTACCTTGCAAATTTTTATTTTCTAGTTTACTTTACCTATACAAATTATAAATAATTAGAGACTAAACATGCAGATATCATTTAAAGAACAACAACAAAGAATCAGCTTTGTTAAACAATTTTTTGCCGAGAAGTTGGCTGAAAACTTATCATTAATTGAAGTACAAGCCCCCCTACTAAGTAAAGTTGGTGATGGTGTACAAGATAACCTATCTGGCACTGAAAATGCAGTGCAAGTTAGGGTAAAAACAATCAATAATGCCCAATTTGAAGTGGTACATTCACTCGCTAAATGGAAACGTAAAATTTTAAGTAATCATCATTTTACCATAGGAGAAGGCTTATATGCTAATATGAAAGCACTACGTCCTGATGAAGATTGTCTTTCACCTATTCATTCCGTTTATGTAGATCAGTGGGATTGGGAGAAAGTAATCCGACCAGAAGATCGTACTTTAACCTATTTAAAAAGGACTGTTGAAAAAATTTATTCGGCTATTAAAGCGACCGAAAAAGCAGTATCGGAAAAATATCATCTCTCCCGATTTTTACCTGAATCAATAACGTTTATGGACAGTGAGCAACTTTTAAAACGTTATCCAAATTTATCACCTAAAGAGCGTGAAAACTCCATAACTAAAGAGCTTGGTGCCGTGTTCTTAATTGGTATTGGAGGTAAATTATCAAATAACGAAAAACATGATGTGCGCGCACCGGATTATGATGATTGGAGTACGGATAATGAAATGGGTTCTAAAGGATTAAATGGTGATATTTTAGTTTGGAATCCAGTTTTGAATAGTGCATTTGAAATTTCATCTATGGGTATTCGTGTCGATTCAGAAACATTAAAACGTCAATTGAAAATCACTGGTGACGAGAATCGTTTGCAATTTGCTTGGCACCAAGCCTTAGTCAATGGCGAACTATTACAAACCATTGGTGGCGGAATTGGTCAATCTCGTCTAGTTATGTTGCTTTTACAACAAAAACATATCGGTCAAGTGCAAGCGAGCGTTTGGGATGAATCAACCAAACAAAATTATACAGAACTTCTTTAGTTTGCAATCAACATACTTTACCTTAAATGGTAAAGTATGCTTATTACTAAAAGCTCTTATCCAACCCCATTTGCCAAAAATCAGCTTCAAGTTGAGTAGCATGTTTAAATAGTGTCTTTAACTGTTCTAAGCGGTTTGTATCTATATTTAATAAGCGCTGATCAATCCAAGCAATTTCATTTTGCATTGCTTGTTGAAACTCCTTACTAACATACATTTTGATCCAACTGGAATATGGATTATTTTTCGCATTATACCAATGTTGTTTTTTTAACCAATTGGCAATCATGCCATAACCGATTAAACAAGGAGCCAATACAATGTGTAAGTCTAAAATATCACCTTTTAATCCAACATCAAGCACATACTGTGTATATGCCATATTTGCTCTGGCTTCTGTTAACGTGTTGAGTTCATTTTCAGTTATTCGCCATCTTTTACAATATTCGATATGAAAATCAAGTTCAACTTCAACGATGGTTTTTAAACTATTTAAAGATTGCTTCATTTCAGCAAGATCATGACTTTTATACACAGCAAGCCCCCAAGCTCTAGAAAAATTGAATAAAAATAGATAGTCCTGTTTTAAATAATGTTGAAAACAAGTGATATCTAATGTTCCTTTGCCTAATCGTTGGATAAACTCATGTTGAATATAATGATCCCAATCGGCTTGACATGATTTAATAAGTGAGTAAAACGATGACATAACAGCTCCTTTCTAACAACTCAGTTACTAACGAGTAAAACAGACTTGCACAAAAAGCGTCTTTTAAACTCCCTTAGTCGGTATTAATCAAATCAGGTGCTACGGATAGAGTTTCGGACTATAGCACCATAGATAAATAAAACATTCGGAATAATGAGAAACGTTTACATGAGTAATAATTTATTAAGAAATTTTACTCTTTATTTGTTCTTCTATTTTTTGACTAAAAATGAATCTTTATTTTTATCATTGCCGTTCAGCAGGTTTATTAGAAATCTTTGCAGAGTTAACTTATTGCACTTATTCTATTAACGTCTATATCGATTATTTGAATCAATTTAAGGTTCCTGATTTTTGATAGTTGGTGGGGGGGCAGCTTCTTGTTGAGCTGAGGTATCAGATTGAGTATTTTGGTCTTGTGTAGTTGGTGTTTGTTCGATTGATTCAGTAGTTAAGGAGATATCTTCAAAACGCACATAGACAATTTTTTGTTGACCACCATCACAAGATCCAACAATTTTACCTTCATTTTGTTGATCTGCTTGATCTACTGGTATAAGTTTTAATTGAAATTTAGAAGGAGCAACACCATTATTTTTTATTTTTTCTGCTATATTGGCACTAATGTTCTCACAATTAGATGCTATAGACATCGCGGGTAAACCTAATGAAAGAACCAAAACTAACTTTTTCATTTCCTTTCCTTTAAATATACAACTACTAATATTATAAAATTATTGGTGAATCTGTCTATTTGTGTTAAACATAATTGTTTATAAAAGCAAATAAAGATAAGCCTAATATAAAAAAATGAAATAGCGTTTACAAGTGTTGAATTTCCAATAATTTCAATCTATTCACAATCCAAGAACGAATATCGTTTAACTCATCTTCCGATAAATTATTCACAAAATCCCTTTTTTCGTGCAATTTTTTACGATCATCTTGAGTTAATACTACGCCTTTTAAATTTAACAATACCTCTTTACGATATACGGAGTAGATGAATTCTCTAATCAGGTCATCTGAAAAATTTATCTCAGTCATAATATTCATTCCTTTTGTCTTGTCATTACCTACTTAACAACGATTCGCTTAAATTAGCCAGTCTTTAAGGTTAATATCATCAACTTCTTCGAATAACAAGTTCCATCAATCCTAAAATTTAAATCCTTATCAAAGTATTATTAGCACTTTTACTATAATAGTATATTAAACTCTTTACAATGGACAAATATTAATCATTAATAAAATTTTTTTAATGATATATCCCCAAAATTATTCACTATACTATTTGATAAGTATTTAACAAACCTGTTGATAACTCTTTATCATATTGATTTATAATATTATTTTTTAAAGGCCAAATAGTGACCACTTAAATTTTCAATTACATATCAGGTGAAAAAGCAAGTATTTTTTTCTTATTTTTTTTAAAGAGTCAATCTTTTTATCCTAAAAATTGCAATAAAAAAGCAACAACCACATATTAATATTGATTGTTGATTATAATTATTCTTATTCAAAGTGGTGAAAAATACCATAAAGGCAACAAGAATTCTCAATAGTTAATATTTAAATTAATCAATCCATATCCTTATTGTAATACTTAAATTTGTAGTAAACAGTTAATTGCAACGATTTAATTATTTTTCACTTACTGGGATTGATATGATAAACCTTTTAATTCACGAAAAAAGCAACAAATAAGCGACAATCAATACAAATATTGATTGTCATATTACCTCACCAGAATTTATAACGCGGTTAAAAATGCAATAAAGCCAAATATTACACCAGGAGAATTAGCAATAGCAATTGGCCAATCTTTCTTTTCCCGTAATAATCCATAAAATACCCACAGTAAACAGTTGATCGCAGCAGCTAAGGGTTGCGTAGGATTAGATTTTAATCCATGAAGATTGTCAATAATTTGCGGGATATAAGAAATATACATACATAACGAAGCTGCCGTTGCGATAATACCTAAATAATGGAAAGCTTTTTCTGATAGTTTCAAAATTGTCCCCTTTTTAATTTTCTAAAGATTTTGAAATGATTATAGTCAGGTATAGTATTGCCTGCAATTACACGATCTCGGTCAAAAGAGCTCATTATCGCTAAAACAAATTAACGGGATAATCAGATGAGATTGCATCATCTGTAGAATATTTTAATTATTCATTAAGTTATAAAATGCATTGTGTGGTTTATCGGTTTGTACGATCAAAACCACACAAATCAATTTATTTCAACGATTGGTGATAGTTGTAAAATTAACAATAATTAGTTTAGTTTAGTTTGTTTCGTTTCATAACCTAAAAATACAATACTGATAATTGCTACTAAGATCGATAAACTAAAAAGCCCAAAAATCTGACTAATTGATACATTATTTGCCATTAATAAACCTACCATTAACGGACCTAAAATACCGCCGATACGACCAATTGATGCCGCTATTCCAGCACCCGTCGCACGAATATTGGTTGTGTATTGTTCTGGCGTATAAGCGTACATCGCTCCCCATGCACCTAAATTAAAGAACGAAAGTAATGCACCAAAAACGAATAACTGATGTGCAGATTCGGAAACGCCAAACAGATAAGCGCTTATTAATGTACCAAGTAAATAGGTAACTAATACCCATTTGCGCCCGAAACGTTCAATCAGCCACGCAACGGTGAAATAACCAGGTAACTGAGCAAGAGTCATTAATAAAATATATTTAAAGCTTTTGACCATACCAAACCCTTTTATCATCATAACGCTTGGCAACCATAAAAACATGCCATAGTAAGAAAAGACTACGCAAAACCAAACAATCCATAGCATTAATGTTTGACGAAGGAATTTTGTAGATAACAATGACCGCATTTTATTCAAAATGGAATCTTTTTTGGCATCAGAATTTAACTGTATATAGGTTGGTGAATCAGGTAAGTTAAATCGTAAATAAAGGGCATAAAAAGCAGGAGCAGCACAAATTATCATCGCTCCTCGCCAGCCAACGGTTGGAAGAGGAATAAGAAAATAAGCAATCAATGCCGCAAGTACCCAACCAATAGCCCAAAAACTTTCCAATAAAACAACTACCCTACCGCGTACTTCTGGTGCCACACTTTCACTTACCAGAGTGGATGCAACAGGCAATTCGCCACCTAATCCCATACCAATAAAAAATCGTAATATAAGTAAGCTACCAAGTCCCCATGCAAAGGCACTTAATCCACTGGCAATACTAAACATGAGTAAGGTGAACAAAAAGGCCGATTTTCGCCCTTTTTGATCAGCATAAATACCAAATACAAATGCCCCAACCGCCATGCCGATAGAGTTAACACTGCCGATCCAACCTAATTGAGCAGGGGAAAGCCCCCAATCTTGCTTTAACGCGGCTAAAATAAAAGATAATAACCCAATATCCATTGCATCAAACAGCCAACCTGTGCCAGCAACAAATAACAGTTTATTAATCGATAATGATGATACTTTGAAATTTTCCATGATAATTAACAGATAAAATAATTTGAATTTGCTCATCAAATCAAATTCTGAATAAAATGTCCATAACTCAATCTGACTTTACCTAAGCTATCCCCAAAATCTGAACCTTGTGCAACTATCATACCTTGTGATAACAGTTGATTTAAAAACATTAATTCTTGAACCGGATTTGTCACCGGTAAATTGGCATATAAATGAAATCCACCTAATGACACTTGATAAGTTATCTCACCATTGAATTTCGAGTTTAACCAATCTATTAATTGCTCTGATCGGCATTTTAATTTATGGCGTAACAATTGTTGATGGGCTAGATAATGGTTTTGCAAATATTGTTCTGCCAATAACTGAGGTAAAATACTTAATCCTGAATCTATATGTTGGCGGATTTTAGCTAGGTTTTCAATAACGGTTCTAGGAGCAATCATCCATCCAATTCGAATATTTCGACCGATATATTTAGATAATGAGCCTAAATAAATGACCTGATCACTATTATCAAATTTTTTAATCGGCGAAATCGCTAAATTATTCTTAAAGGCTAAATTACTATAGGCATCATCTTCGACAATACCAATACATTGTGAACGACAAAAATCAAGTATTCTCTTTTTTCGTTTATCACTCATAACAAATCCCATTGGATTTTGAAATACAGGATTTAAAAACAACCATTTAACTTGATGTTGTTCGACTACTTTTGTTAAACTTTCAAGCACTATGCCTTGATGATCACATTCTATACCATATAATCGTAATCCGGCCGCTTGAAATAATGGTAAAGAATAAAAGTATGAAGGAGATTCTATGCCTATCGCATCTCCTGGTTTCAGTAAACCCTGCGTAATTAAAAATAATGATTGCTGAGTACCTGAAGTAATTAGGATCTCATCACGATTAACTTTCATAGCAAAACAGGTTTTCATGTAGTTTGCAATCTGTTCTTTGAGAGAAGGTAAACCCAACTGCATCAAATCACTCTGTTTTTCGTGCATAATTAATTCTTGCGACGAAATGTTGGGTAAATGTAATTTAGGGATTAAATCTGTGGGTAAATCTCCATTAGCAAGATCATATATTTGATTTTTGCTGTTTCGTATTTTGTCAATTTTTTGCTGATACAGTGTTTGTTTGTTTTGATAAAAATGCCTAGGTAAACGCCAATTAATTGTCGAGTAAACTTGTACCCCCCATTTCTGATTATTTATATAAGTACCGCTACCTCGTTTACGAATTAATACACCGCGTTCAGTTAAAAGGTTCAACGCATGTACAATTGTTGAGCGATTAACCTGCAATTGTTTAGCCAGTTCTCGCTCCGAAAGTAATTTCTCACCAGAAATTAAAATCCCCTGTTCAATATAATATTCAATGAGTTGAATAACTTTTTTGAATAATGGACCTTTAAAAGGTTCAAGTTTTTGTTTATGCCACATATTTTGCTCTTTTTGTATCGTGGTGATAAATTTAATTTTTTGAAACGATTATTAATTGTGTTTTTTCTACTGCCATTATGATTTTTATAAGGTTATTTTTTGACGAAGTAAAATGCCTTTTCATATAAAAAAATTTTATTTCGAACAAAGAAACCGATAAGTTGGCTCAAGCGTATAATTCTTTTATTGATGATATAAACTTTGTTGCGATCTGCATTGCAAAACGAAATTATCGTTTTGAGACAAAAGTTATTTAAGTAATGTTTAAAAATGCATTCCAACTGCCTGATTTAAACCGAACACAAAAATAAAATTGGATGGGTTAATTATAGTCCAATTGGCCGTTTATTCCACTCTTATCTTTATGAATAATAAAAACCAACTCACAAACTTTATTATTCAGAACTTTACTAGGAGCAAATATGAATCAAGTGACAGGTACCCAAACGGTTAAACGTGGCATGGCTCGAATGCAAAAAGGAGGGGTAATTATGGATGTTGTTAATGCCGAACAAGCCAAAATTGCCGAGCAAGCAGGAGCTGTTGCTGTAATGGCTTTAGAACGAGTACCATCAGACATACGAGCATCTGGAGGTGTTGCCCGAATGGCGGATCCAACGATAGTAGAGCAGGTAATGAAGGCAGTGACGATTCCTGTCATGGCAAAAGCACGTATTGGGCATATTGTTGAAGCTAGGATGTTAGAATCATTAGGCGTCGATTATATTGATGAAAGTGAAGTATTAACCCCTGCCGATGAACAATATCATTTGCTTAAAAGCCATTTTTCCGTGCCATTTGTTTGTGGTTGTCGTGATTTAGGCGAAGCATTGCGCCGCATTGGTGAAGGAGCATCAATGTTACGAACCAAAGGCGAGCCCGGTACGGGTAATATTGTTGAAGCGGTGCGCCATATGCGTAAAGTTAATGAGCAACTTCGAATAGTTATCAGTAAATCGAACGATGAATTGATGACTTTTGCTAAAGAAATTGGTGCACCCTTTGAGCTTGTCGAACAGATCAAACAACTTGAGAAATTACCAGTTGTCAATTTTGCTGCTGGAGGCATAGCAACTCCTGCCGATGCAGCACTGATGATGCAACTAGGGGCTGATGGCGTATTTGTTGGTTCCGGTATTTTTAAATCACAAAATCCTGAAAAATTTGCTAAAGCAATTGTGCAAGCGACAACCTATTTTGATGATTACCCACGTTTGGTAGAATTATCAAAAGGCTTAGGTGAAGCAATGAAAGGAATAGACATCAGTAAACTTACCGAATCGGAACGTATGCAAGAACGAGGTTGGTAATGACAAAATCGAAAATATCCAATCATTTAAAAAAAATTGGTGTGCTCAATTTACAAGGAGCAGTGAGTGAACACATCACTATGCTAAACAGTTTAGATAACGTGCAAGCGATAGCAGTGAAAAATCCTGAGCAATTAGCTAAACTAAACGGTTTGATTATTCCTGGTGGAGAATCAACTACAATTAGCCGTTTGATAAAACAAAATGGACTGTTTGAGCCCATTAAACAATTTGTTCAACAAGGTAAAGGTATTTTAGGAACATGTGCTGGATTAGTATTATGTGGAAAAACGACCACCCATAATGAAATCGAACAGCTTTCGTTAATCGATATTAATGTTGAACGTAATGGTTTTGGTCGACAAATTAGCAGCTTTGAAACACGGTTAGATGTTAAGTTAATCGGCAAAAAAATTCCAGCAGTTTTTATTCGTGCTCCTTATATTGCCAAAGCAAGTAAACAAGTGGAACAACTTGCTTTTATTGATGGGCGTTGTGTAATGGCTAAGCAAGGTAAAATTTTGGTTTGTGCATTTCATCCTGAATTAACACAAGACAATCGCATTACGCAATATTTTGTAAACAGCTGTTAATAAATCTTAGTAAGATTGAGCATTAATTTAATTCTAACTGAGCATTACCCAGTAAACTAACAGAAAGTTATAATCTGTTAGTTTTGAGTTAAATTTTGTGTCTGTTTAATGTTGGGTAAGGGTATCTGATAATTGAGATTATTTTTAGAAGCAAATTGCTGTTTTACTTGTTGCATGAATACTAAATATCAGAATACTTTCTATCATTCTATTTTTTAAATACAACCCAAATAAGCATGAAAAACTCCTGTAAAACTTGATGAGATAGAAGTTTAACATGTTTAAATTTAAGCCATTGACTTTTTATTACTGAGCTACTATCAACTAGAATTCACTTTCGTTGCCAATGCGTTTTATGGGCAAAACCTAAAAGATTGTTCGTCATTTTTATCTGTTGCAGCTGTAAAGACCAAATTGGTGCCTTCATCATTCTGGCAAAGGGAAATGCACGATAGTATTGTCTATAAGCATCTTTAGCTTGCTCACCTTGTAACTGTTTTGCTTGTGCCAGAAATTGGATCCCTTGAATCTGAGCAATTGTTTTAGGTTCAACTGTAATAGTGCCTGCTACATTCGGGTGCATTAACATCGCCTTAGCATGCTCTGTTTTTAATTCAGTTAAAAAATACAAATTAAACGGCACCTCATCCAATACATAAAACACATTACACGCCCATGGTGAATTATCTGGTGTTATGACACTCAGTGTTAATATATGGTTAATTTTGATAAATTTAAGAATTTTAGGATCGATTAACATACGTTATTCTGGCTTGATATTTAAGTGCATATCTTCACCCCAGCGTGGTAGTGACGGGATATCGATATCAAATAGATCAAGGGCTCGTGCTACACTGTGGGTGATCATATCATCAATACTGTCAATATGTTGATAAAGTGCTGGTACAGGTGGAAAGATCACTCCCCCCATTAGAGTGACCATCTCCATGTTTTTTATATGGCCTAAATGAAGGGGGGATTCCCTTATCATTACTACCAAACGGCGACGTTCTTTTAGTACGACATCTGCCGCACGAGTTAATAAATTATCCGATAAACTCTGGGCTATTGCAGCTAAAGATCGCATTGAGCAAGGTGCAACGAGCATGCCCATAGTCTTGAAGGAACCACTAGCAATAGCTGCACCAACATTATTGAAGGAATAAACTTTGTCCGCCAATGATTCAATTTGAGTCAAACTCATAGTAGGTATTTCGTAAGAGCGCGTTAATTGTGCAGCTTTTGAAATTACTAGATGTGTTTCAATATCCAATGGTTTTAAAAGCTCTAAAGCTTTAATGCCATAAGCAAAACCCGTTGCGCCACTGATACCAATTACTAGTCGTTTTACTGTCATATTTATTCCTATTTTATTTAAAATCAAGCCAAACTTTTATATCAACTTATTGAAAACGCACTCATTCCAATTCTGTTTTTCAATAAAGGAGAACGTGCAATCAAAACAACGATAAATACCCTCTAATTTTGTCATAGGGTCAGAGACAATATCAGTTGTCACCAGTCTATGAAAAATTGTGTTAGTTGATTAATCACATATCGTAAATCATAAAAATTCTCTTGGATTTACCATAATAATATCAATCATTTCAAACACGATAAAATCAGATAACTCTTGATAATTATTCAAGCTGCATTTAACGTTTATAAATTTCAAAAATTGATTTTAAATAATTAAATATAAATAATCATACCGATATAAGAGGTCGCTATCAAGTGAGCATCTACGTAGATAATTGATTTTGAACCTTAATGAGATAATTTATTGTATCGAATCAATGTTATATGCATTTTTTTTGTTAAAAAAATAGCAAGATTTGCCAATAAATAACGATGCGTTCATGAGCATGAAAATAATCGATTTATGAAGTAATAAACAATTATATTTCAACTAACTTCCCTGTTAGTTGTGTTCCACAAATTTATTCTTTCGCCAGTGGTGTTTCAATCACTTTGGTTTCTTGATTACTTTGTATGGACTTAATTTGTGCTTCATATTGCTCAACAGCTTTTTTACTTGATAATAAACTGTAAACTAAGGTGAATTCGGTACTTTGCCCTGGTTCTAATTGGCGGACACGTTTTTGTTCACGCTCAATCGTAACTGGATAAGCAAAACTGGTTCCAGGTTCTAATCCTGTTACATATCCTTGTTTTAGAGTATCAGTATTTTTCCACAAGGTAAAAACAGGTAATTGATTGGTATTAAACGATATACCAGCGCCTTTATCCCCCCCTTTGTTAGTAATCATTACTTGAGTCTGTCCTTGATCATCGGCATAAGGATAAATATTAAAGACCATTTCATCAAAGTTTTTAGTTGGACCTAAATACGTTTGCCATGTTTTTAAGCCTTCTTTGGCGTAATCATTAAAGGGGGAAATTTCTTTTACTGGTGCAACAAATCGAGCGCCCTCTTCAAGAATCGGTGTGCCATAATTGCTGTGATAAATAATTTGATAATCACGAGCATAATCGCCCTTATTGGTAACCACATCATGAACAGTGAAATCTTTATTACCTGGCATGTAACTCAGCGATACCCAAGTTTCAAAATTACTTTTTTTGAAAGTATTTTCTTTAATTAATCCTTTTACTGATATGGTATAGGGTGCTTTGTCTAATACATTAACAATCAATTTTGATACTGGAGTATTTTGTGCTCGTCCATGAAGTGTATACATCATGCCATCGGCTTGCACTGCATGACCAGTCCACTCAAAACCACAACGTACCATCAATTCGTTAAAACCATCTAACCAACCTAATCCACCGCGACTTTCCAAATTTAGGTATTTAGGATTGACAACTTCATCTACGGGTGAATCCCATCCCAGACGGATGCCATCACCAACGACAGATAAAATACCTAATCCACGGCTTGGAATTAATTTGATTGTAAGGTTGTCACTAGCAATGGTTAAAAGTTCAGTACCATCTTGTTTACCACCTTGAAGCACAGTGTTTTTGACAGTAAATTTATGCGCTTTTATACCTAAATCTTGACTCGAAATTGACCAGTTACCTTTAGCAAGACCCTTATCAACATCCGTTAATATGAATTCTTTAGCATCGGCACTGTAACTAGCTAAACTAAGTATCGCAGCTAATGAAACTAATTGAACTCTCATGATAATTCCTCTTATGATTAAGAAAACAACACTGAATCGTTTCAGTCAATATGACATAAATCATCAGAAATCGACAAAGAAAAATCATTAAAATGAGAGGTCATTCACACTTTTACAAAATCAAATAATAAAAACAGCAAATTGATTAGTTTGATTGAATAAGTGTGAAATATTGTGAAAATTATTGTTTAGGTCTAATCTGTCCAGCTTTCCAATGTTTGCGACAAACTGAATGAAACTCACTGTCCCCTAAATGAATTGAATTACCAAACTTAACAATTTGCCCATCTTTTCCTTCAAGCAAATTCATGGTTGCTTTTTTTCCACACCAGCAAACTGTTTTTAGTTCTCTAAAATTGTCGGCAATTTCTAATAATGTTTTTGAACCTTCAAATAAATGTCCCATATAATCCGTTTTTAAACCAAAAAACATCATCGGTATACCGTATTCATCACACACATCAGATAGTTTCCAGATAGTGCTTTGAGATAAAAATTGGCTTTCATCAATGAGTATGCAAGCGTAATTATTTTTCTTTATTAATTCAATGATTTCATCAACACTATTGTCATCAAGTTGTAATGCTTTTTTACGCAAACCTAAACGTGAAACAATTTCAACTGCCGAATCACGAGTATCGACCGAAGATTTAAGCAATAAAGTCTGCATATTATTACTTAAGTAATTATGGTCAATTTGTAATAATTCAGTAGATTTACCTGCATTCATTACGGCATAAATATAGTATATTTTCGACAAAATAAGACTCTCAAGGATAAAATTAATGGATAACAGAGATAGTTTTGATTGAAAAAAGGTAAGTTGCATAACTTACCTTTTTAATGGTTAAAGCTTAATTATTTCGCTTTACCTTGGTTAGCAACAGCTGCTTGTTTTGCTGCGATTTCATCAGCATTACCTAAGTAATAATGTTTGATAACTTTCATGTTGTCATCAAATTCATACACTAATGGTACACCAGTTGGGATATTTAATTCAATAATATCATCGTCACTGATATTGTCTAAATGTTTAACTAAAGCACGAAGAGAGTTACCATGAGCAGCGATGATTACCCGTTCACCTTTAGCAACGCGCGGTGCAATTGTTGATTCCCAATAAGGAAGTACACGTTTGATTGTCAACGCTAGACTCTCAGTCAATGGTAATTCTGATTCAGGTAATTGGCTATAACGTGAATCATGTCCAGGAAAGCGCTCATCCGATTTTTCAAGTGCAGGAGGCGTAATTGCAAAACCACGGCGCCATAATTTTACTTGCTCATCACCATATTTAGCCGCAGTTTCAGCTTTATTTAGACCTTGTAGTGCACCATAATGACGTTCATTTAATTTCCAACATTTTTCAACAGGTAACCAAGCTTGATCAACTTCATCTAACACATGCCATAAAGTGTGAATTGCACGTTTTAAAACAGAAGTATAAGCATAATCAAATTGGAAACCTTCTTGTTTCAATAATTTACCTGCTTCAGCTGCTTCTTTATTACCTTTATCAGATAAATCAACATCAGTCCAACCACAAAAACGGTTTTCTTGATTCCAAACACTTTCTCCATGTCGAATAAGAACTAATTTTTTTACTGCCATGAGTCTAACTCCTTTGTTACGTAGAATAAAACTGTTTAACTTAAATAATCTTTATAATACTTGTAAATTCGATATATTAACTGTTTTACAGTTAATAATGATTAATTTTTTGATAGATATTTTAAAGGATCAACGGATTTTGCTTTATAACGAATTTCAAAATGCAATCTCACTGACGAAGTTCCCGTGGCGCCCATTGTCGCAATCTGCTCTCCAGCTCTAACCGCTTGTTGCTCTTTCACCAAAATCGACTGGTTGTGTGCATATGCCGTTAAGTAATCATCATTATGTTTTATAATAATTAAATTACCATAACCTGGTAAAGCATTACCTGAATAAACCACGCGACCATCTGCGGCAGCCATTACTTTATTCCCTAATCCGCCAGCAATATCTATCCCTTTGCTAGAATTAGAAAATTTTTCAATAATTTTGCCTTTTGCCGGCCATTGCCATGAAATATTTGCAACTTTAGAAACAGACTTTCCAGTATCTGACGAATTGGTTGTTATGTTATTTGTACTACTATTAACTGGTTCAGTAACAGTTTCAACGGTCTGAACAACATTAGGCGTTGTTTGATTTTTACCCGATGTGGTAGTGGTAGTGGTAGTGGTAGTAGTTAAGATAGGTGTAGTTTTAATTACTGTTGATGTAGACTGAGGATTGGCAGCTACCACTTGTTGAGTCGTTTGATTGCTGGTTACTTTTTGTGTGACAACAGTTGTTCCCCCACTTACATCCAATACCTGTCCAACTACAACGGAATAAGGTTTCTTAATATTATTTTTAGCCGCTAAAGAACGATAATCATTCCCCGTTACCCATGCAATATAATATAATGTGTCACCTCGACTTACAGTATAAGTATCACCTTGATAACCACCTTTAGGAATTTCATCATAATTACGGTTATATGAAACACGTTCGTTAGTTACAACAACACCATTATTACTGTTTGTATTATTAACATGATTATTCGCATCATTACTATTGGAGCTTGACGTCATTACTGAGTCAGGTGCCGGTTTTGAATGAGCATTTGATGATACTGAAGGTGCAGAAATCCCGCTTCCAGTAGAAATATTAACAGGAGGTTTAGAATAACCTGTTTCTGATGAATTACTAGGAAAATCCGAAATATCTTCAATTTGAGCAGGATTGGATTGTGTACAGGCAGTAATGACCAAGCTTAAACAAGTTAGCGTAAGAATCTTTTTCAAAGCAGTACCTTTCATTCGTTAATATTGTTTTAAGAGCATAATCTATCATTTTTAATATATAAAGCTATTATATCGGGTCCTTGTTATGCTAGCTATAATAAAATAGTTAAAGATACAATTTAAATCAACTACGATCCATCGAATTTCTACTAAATTCGCACAAATATACCCTCTGTTCTCGATTATCAATGGGTTGTTCGACAAATAGTCAACATTTAATCAGCAACATCTTTATTTATTATCACTATTATAACAAATAGCAGAAAATAGAATTTATTTTTGAAAGTGGTGAGTATATACAATAAAATACTTGTTCGTACAGTAGATTTATTCTATTTTCTATGAAATTTTAATGTGACTCAAATTAATGACTTTATATATTGTTGCTACACCCATTGGAAATTTAGATGATATTACCCTTAGAGCAATTGATACACTGAAAGGTGTTGATCTGATCGCTGCTGAAGATACCCGCCATAGCGGTTTATTATTACAACATTTAGGTATTAAGGCGAAACTTTTCTCCCTGCATGATCATAATGAACAAGAAAAAGTACATATTCTGATTGAAAAACTTCAATCAGGTCTTTCAATTGCATTGATTTCAGATGCTGGAACGCCATTAATCAATGATCCTGGCTATCATTTAGTGAAAACTTGCCGTGAAAATGATATAAAAGTAGTTCCGATTCCTGGAGCTTGTGCTGCGATTGCAGCACTGTCGGTAGCTGGATTACCGTCCGATAAGTTTATTTATGAAGGATTCTTACCTGCTAAAAGTAAAGCACGACAAGATAGCTTAGCTTCATTAATTACTGAACCTCGCACTCTGATTTTTTATGAATCGACCCACCGCTTATTAGACACACTGAAAGATATGCAAACTATTTTTGGTGCCGATAAGCAAATTGTTTTAGCTAAGGAACTTACCAAAACATGGGAAACCATTGTTAGCTTTCCTGTCAATGAACTCATTAACTGGTTAAATCAAGATCCTTCTCGTCAAAAAGGTGAATTTGTCTTAATTGTCGCTGGCTATACAGAAGTTAATAATGATATTGATCCGAAAGCCATCAATACCCTCAAATTATTACAAAAAGAGCTACCATTAAAAAAAGCAGCGGCTATTACTGCTGAAATTTATGGTCTAAAAAAGAATCAACTCTATCAAATTGGTTTGAATTTTGAAGATTAATTTAACAAGTTAAATAATGCTCTTCAGGTATAACAAATTTAAGCAGAGTAACGAGTTAAAAAATACATCACTATCTAATGCATATCTATAACCAATATGTCAATAAGAACATTGGCATAAATAGCATGATTTAGTATATAATTACCCCTTATATTCAAGACATTTTTAATTAAAGGTAACAACTAGTATGGGATTTAAATGTGGTATCGTCGGACTACCAAATGTCGGCAAGTCAACTCTTTTTAACGCACTAACCAAAGCAGGCATTGAAGCAGCTAACTTTCCATTTTGTACTATCGAACCCAATACGGGTGTAGTACCAATGCCCGATCCACGTTTAGATGAGCTGGCTAAAATTGTTAAACCTCAACGCACCTTACCGACAACTATGGAATTTGTTGATATTGCAGGATTAGTAAAGGGAGCTTCAAAAGGCGAAGGTTTAGGTAATCAATTTTTAGCTAATATTCGTGAAACTGAAGCCATTGGTCATGTTGTTCGTTGTTTTGAAAATGAAAATATTATTCATGTTGCGGGTAAAATTGATCCGGCTGAAGATATTGAAATCATAAATACAGAACTTGCATTAGCCGATTTAGAAGCCTGCGAACGAGCAATGACACGTTTACAAAAACGTGCTAAAGGTGGAGATAAAGATGCTAAGTTTGAACTCGAAATTCTTGAAAAATGCTTACCCCATTTAGAGCATGGAAAAAAACTGTTGCTTTTGGATTTGAGTAAAGAAGAGCTTGATGCAGTTAAATACTTGAGCTTTTTAACTTTAAAACCGACCATGTACATTGCTAATGTTAATGAAGATGGATTTGAAAATAATCCTTATTTAGAGAAAGTAAAAGCAATAGCAGCTCAAGAAAAGTCTGTTGTTGTTCCTGTATGTGCAGCAATTGAAGCGGAACTTGCCGAGCTTGATGATGCTGATCGTGATGAATTCATGAATGATTTGGGTTTAACTGAACCTGGCTTAAATCGCGTTATCCGAGCTGGTTATAGCTTACTGAATTTGCAGACTTATTTTACCGCGGGTGTGAAAGAAGTTCGTGCATGGACAATCTCCGTAGGTGATACAGCCCCACAAGCAGCGGGTAAAATTCATACCGACTTTGAAAAAGGCTTTATTCGGGCACAAACCATTGCTTTTGATGATTTTATCAAATATGGTGGTGAACAAGGTGCTAAAGAAGCAGGAAAAATGCGTTCTGAAGGTAAAGACTATATCGTACAAGATGGCGATATTATGAACTTTTTATTTAATGTATAGTCATCTATCTTACGTCGCCTTTTGGCGACGTTGTGACATTGAGTTATCATTAAGATTGAATATAATAAAGTTTTTTACTTAAACGTATACCTAACCTGAAACTTCTTGTCAAAATAACGGATTATTTACATAAGGAAAGCACACATCAATGTTACTCAACTACAAACAAGCTAAACTAAATATGTTACAAACCGCTACTGAAGCGCAACCACTGACTTTTCAGAATGTTTCCTTGTTTGACGCTTTAGACAGAATAACAGCCACACCCATAATTTCGCCAATTAATGTACCAGAATTTGATAATTCAGCAATGGATGGGTACGCAGTCAGACTATCGGATCTACAGCAATCAAAAATTTTACCAGTAGCTAGTGCTATTTTTGCGGGTGATGATATTGGTCATTTACAATGGCCCGAAGGTACTTGTTTACGTATCATGACTGGTGCCCCTGTACCTATTGAAGCGGATGCAGTTGTAATGCAAGAACATACAAAACAATCTGATTTAGGAATCTGTTTTTTAAAAGAAATCAAATCTGGTGACAATATTCGTCGATGTGGTGAAGATGTAAAAAAAGATTCAATAACGGTTACTCAAGGTACCAAATTAACACTACCTACACTTTCAACACTGGCAATGCTGGGTATTAGCGAAGTGACCATTTTTAACAAATTGAAAGTGGCTATCTTTTCTACAGGTAATGAACTCACGCCAATTGGCATGCCTCTATCAGGCAAAGGTAAAATTTATGATAGCAATCGTTTCACATTAAAATTATTATTAACAAAACTTAACTGTGAGATTATTGATCTTGGTATTATTCCTGATGATCCGATCCGAATTAAACAAGCTTTAGTGACGGCATCAAATCAAGCAAATCTTGTAATAACTAGTGGTGGCGTTTCGGTAGGCGATGCTGATTTTACCAAAACAGCATTAGAAGATTTAGGGCATATCAATTTTTGGAAGATTGCTATGAAACCAGGTAAACCTTTTGCTTTTGGACAAATTGGCAATGCGTTGTTTTGTGGTTTACCTGGCAATCCAGTATCAACCTTGGTGACTTTTTATCAACTCGTTCAACCGTTAATTTTAGCGCTTTCTGGGCTTACAACATCTAATACTGATTTTAGCTTCAAAGTAAAAGCCGCAAACAATCTTAAAAAAAGTATTGGTCGGTTAGATTTTCAACGTGGTAAATTACAAATTGATGATCAAGGAGAATTAGAAGTTATTAGTACTGGTCAACAAGGATCACATATTACAAAGTCGTTCAATCAGGCTAACTGTTTTATTATTCTTGAACAAGAACGCGGTGATGTAAATAAAGGTGAGTTGGTGACGATTGAACTATTTAATACATTGCTTAAGTAATTTCGTAAATTTAATATAGAAGTTTAATTTGTAACACATAAATCACACACTATTTCAATAGGGTGTGATTTATGTTAAAAAGTAATCAGAAAAGAGCAACTAAAATAGCACCAACTGCAATCATTACTACCCCCACGCCAGATAAGAAACTGATCTTTTCACCAAATAAAATTGCAGCAAAAACTACTGCAAAAACCACACTTAATTTATCGATTGGTGCAACTTGCGATACTTTACCTTCTTTAATTGCCATAAAATAAAATAACCAAGATAACGCACCAGCAATACCACTAAGTGCAATAATGAATAATGCTTTTTTATCATTGAAAAAGGTATTAATTAGATTGAGTTTTCCTTGTACCACAACCACACCAACCAAAAAAATCGCCATAACAACAGCGCGAATTGCTGTGGCTGTATTGGCATCGAGTTGCTGTAAACCAATTTTACCTAAGATCGCCACACCAGCTGCGGTAATGGCTGAAAGTAAAGCATAAATAAGCCATGCACTCATATTAATACTTATCGACTTGGAAAAGGAACTGCTGATTATTTGAATTATTTTCACATTGTTGTGATTTACGCATCATACCTTGGCAATCTTCTAAAACGCCATGTGCCTTTGACCAATGATACTTTCTCCCTTGATCATTCTTACCTCCACATCCTACTAAAATTAAACTTAAGATGATACAAGTCAATCCAAACGTTGCTAATTTCATACCTCCTCCCTATTTTCTTGCAAAGAATAACAGACTAAATATGGTTTAAAATCCAAACCTTTTTAAGTTATTTTAATCCAGAATCATAATGATTAATAGCTAAACTGCCACCTATTTTTAAAAGATGAAAGTACCGATCAGCCCGATGTTCATACAATTGTTGCGCAGGCTCATCTAATGATTCATCAGATAATTCAAATGTTCCCCAGTGAATGGCAACCGCTTCATGACAATTGAGTTCATCATACAACTGCACAGCTTGTATAGGATCGATATGTTGTGATTGCAACAATCTACGCGGCGAATAAGCACCAATTGGAATTAAGGCCAGATCAATACAAGTAAAACGTTGACCTATCTCTTTTAAACTTGGTGAATAGCCAGTATCTCCCATAAAATAAACCGTTTTAGTTTTATTAACAATATTGACATTTGACTGCATTACCCAACCACACCATAATGATGTGTTAATATCAAAAAGACCTCGGTTACTCCAATGTCTAGCGGGAGTTGCAGTAAATGTGAGATTATCAAATGTCATTGATTCATACCAATTAAGTTCAATAACCTGCTTAGCACCCCATTTATTAAGTTTTTCTTTCAATCCCAAAGGAATAACCAAGATGAGATTAGGAAATCGCTTAACCAATTGATGAATACTATAATTATCCAAATGGTCATAGTGATTATGCGATATCAAAACAAAATCAATATTAGGTAGTTGATCAATCGTGAGGGCTGGAGGAGTATGTCTTTTGGGTCCTGAAATTCGTAATGGTGAGGCTCTCTTAGAAAAAATAGGATCGGTTAAAATCATCTTATTATTCAAACGAATTAAATTCGTTGAATGACCTATCCACCATACCCTATCGTTGGGTAGAGTAAGATCAATAGCCTCACACCAAGTCTGACTGAAAGCTTGATACCCTCCTTTTGGCTCTGGCACTTTTCGTCTATGATACCACAACCATGTTTTAATAAAATTGATGTTAAATGGTTCAATATTATCAAATTTTTTAATTAAACGGTGTGCTTTATTATTATCAGCACCTTGCTTGTTTACCATTTATTAAAACCCCGATTAACTAGCGGATCGTTCAATTACTACCGCAACATTGCACGCATTAGCAATCGCATTAGGTTTTGAAACTTTCACTTTTAACCATTGTACAGCAAACTTTTGTATAACTAATTCTGCTGTACGTTCTGCAACGCATTCTATAAGCTCAAATTGAGTCGATTGAATAAAACTGGTTATCGCTTGACTTACCAAAAAATAATCCAAACACAGTGAAACATCATCACTTTCACCCGCAGGTTTATTGTCCCATGACATTTCAATATCAAGTATTAACTTTTGTTTTATGGTCTTTTCCCATTCATAAACACCAATGGTTGTCAGGACGGTAAGACCTTCAACGATTACTTTGTCTTTGCTATTAATTTTCATAGTTAATTCCAATTGCTGATCTGCATTAAATAGAGATTACCGAATCTTGATAAATTACGCTATAATTTATTGCAACATATAAGAAGAAATTAGTAATTATGACTCGAATATTTCAACCTTTTCACATAAATCAAAACAGCCTTATTACTTTAAATGATGATGCGTTTAATCATCTTATACGGGTACTAAGAATGAAAATAGGTGAAGAAATCATCTTATTTGATGGTTCGAATCACATCACCCCTGCTATTATTCATGAAATAAATAAAAAATCAGTTACAGTAAAAACGACAAAAACAGTTTTAGATAATCGTGAATCTCTTTTGAACATTCATTTAGGACAAGTGATTTCGCGTGGCGAAAAAATGGAATTTACCATTCAAAAATCCGTGGAATTAGGCGTTAACACTATTACTCCCCTATTATCTGAACGTTGTGGTGTTAAGTTAGACGAAGAAAGAATGAATAAAAAAGTCCAACAATGGCAAAAAATCGTGATTTCAGCCTGTGAGCAATGTGGTCGTAATGTGATACCCGTCATCAACCCTGTAATGAAACTCGAAAATTGGTGCGCAAGTTTAACAAGTCCGTTAAGGTTAAATTTACACCCAAAAGCGCAACATGGTGTTAAGCAATTACCTTATGATCAACATAATATTAGTTTATTAATTGGTCCTGAGGGTGGTTTGACTGATGCTGAAATCAATATGACACATCGATTTGATTTTACTGATATACTACTTGGTCCACGTATATTACGCACGGAAACTGCAGCTCTTACAGCAATTACAGCCTTACAAGTGTATTTAGGTGATTTAGGTTAATGAATTAATAATAAGATAATAAATCTGTATTTGCATCTAGACCAGTTACGAGTATGATAGTTAGCAATGTTCTCATAATAGTGGGTAACACTATATCATAATATGTTTCAAATATACTTTTAAACTTGTATAACTTAAATATATGTTATCATCATAAATGTCGATAAAACTAATAAAGTCAGTAAGGAGTTACCATGATTAAGCTTGGTATAGTAATGGATCCCATTAGTCATATTAAAATTAAAAAAGACACAAGTTTTGCTATGCTACATGAAGCACAAAAACGCGGATACCAACTTTTTTATATGGAAATGAATGATCTTTTTTTACGTAATGGCGAAGCTTACGCAACGACAAAGACATTAAAGGTTTATAACGACCATTCCCATTGGTTTGATTTTACCGAAGAGCAAACAATACCATTGAGTGATCTTGATGTTATTTTGATGCGTAAAGATCCACCCTTTGATACCGAATTTATATATGCAACGTATATTCTTGAACGAGCTGAAGCAAAAGGTGTATTAGTGGTTAATAAACCACAAAGTTTACGAGATTGTAATGAAAAACTCTTTACGGCTTGGTTTGCGCAATTTACGCCTGAAACATTGGTCACTCGGCAAACTCAACATATCAAAGCGTTTCATCAACAATATTCTGATATTATTTTAAAACCACTGGACGGTATGGGAGGATCTTCAATTTTTAGAATCAAGCAAGGCGATCCAAACGTATCTGTTATTATTGAAACATTAACTGAACACAATACACGTTATTGTATGGCGCAAACTTATATACCAGCTATAACAAATGGGGATAAACGGGTTTTAATTGTTGATGGTGAACCTGTACCTTTTTGTCTAGCAAGAATACCACAAAAAGGTGAAACACGAGGTAACCTAGCGGCAGGTGGTCATGGTGAAGTGAGAGCATTAAACGAAAGTGATTGGCATATTGCTAAAAGTGTTGCTCCTACTCTAAAAGAAAAAGGATTATTATTTGTAGGTTTGGACATTATCGGTGATAAACTCACTGAAATTAATGTTACTAGCCCAACCTGTGTTCGTGAAATTGAAGCAGAAAATCCAAATCTTTCAATTACTGGCATGCTTATGGATGCCATTGAACGTCGATTAAATAAGTTGAGTTAAAAATGATAAGAGAATTTAAAAGTACTGATTTAGATAAAGTCATGGCAATATGGTTACAAGGTAATGAACAAGCACATAACTTTATTGATAGTAATTTTTTCAAACAAAATTTTGATATTGTAAAAATGTTGATCCCAATGTCAACCGTGTATGTTCAAGATCTTGATGGAGTTAAAGGCTTTATTGGTATAACTGAAAATTATATTTCAGGGTTATTTGTTGAACAAAATTATCGTCAACAAGGTACAGGTAAAGCTTTGGTTAATAAAGCTAAACAACGCTATAATCAACTTTTTGTTCACGTCTATAAAAAAATACTGATGCAATTAACTTTTTTCTTTCACAAAACTTTGAAATCATATCAGAATCAATCAATGAAGAAAGCAATGAATCAGAATTATTATTACGTTGCGATATTGAGCATAATGTTAAAATTGGTAAATGTGCTTTATAAACAATTGAAGATGTGAGCATATGAATTTAAAAAATCATTTTATTATCGCTATGCCGAACATGAACGATGTATTATTTAGTCGTTCTGTTGTATATATTTGTGAGCATAACCGTGATGGTGCCATGGGCATTATTATCAATAAACCCATTATTGAACTGAATATTTCAACGATACTAACCCGTCTTGAAATTACTGCATCAAGAAATTGTGCCGAACTTGAATATCCTGTATTTGCAGGGGGGCCGATTGCAGAAGAACAAGGCTTTATATTACACACACCACAAACGGGTTTTTCATCGAGTATTCAAATTTCTGATGATGTCATGATAACCACATCTCTGGATTTGTTAAAATCCATTGGTACCAGTCAACAACCTAAAGATCTTTTATTGGCATTGGGTTATTCCAGTTGGCAACCGTTGCAACTTGAAGATGAAGTTGCTAGAAATGATTGGTTGGTTGCTGATGCTGACGCTAAAATTATTTTTGAAATTCCTTTTGAAAATCGCTGGGAAAAAGCAGCCGAATCATTGGGCGTCAATATGAACACTATTTCACACCAAATGGGTAATGCATAACCGATGGCAACAGTAATTGCATTTGATTTTGGCACCTTTAGTATTGGTGCCGCCATTGGTCAGGATGTGACTAGAACAGCTAATCCTCTTTGTTCATTTAAAGCTCGTGACGGCATACCTAATTGGCAACATATTGAAAAAATTCTAAATGAGTGGCAACCTGATTTATTAGTCGTAGGTCTACCGTTAAACATGGATGGAACAGAACAGCCATTAACGGCAAGAGCCCGTAAGTTTGCTAATCGATTACATGGACGCTTTGGTTATCAAGTTCATCTGCAAGATGAACGGTTATCAACAGTTGAAGCGAAATCACGTATTTTTGCTTCTCGTGGTTATCGTGCTCTTGAAAAAGGTCATGTTGATGCTACCTCTGCTGTTATTATTTTAGAAAGTTGGTTTGATAACAATTAGCAAACTGAATTAATTTTTTATTTATTAAATAATTCATCGCCAACAAATTTCAACCTTGCTAAAATAACTAGCAATTTTTCTACTGTAAGGATTGCTCGCTGTGTCAAACAATAAATCTCTCAGTTATAAAGATGCTGGTGTCGATATCGATGCTGGCAATGAACTGGTCAATCGCATTAAATCGGTTGTAAAAGAAACTAAACGCCCAGAAGTATTGGGTGGACTAGGTGGTTTTGGTGCACTGTGTGCTATTCCACAAAAATACAAAGAACCCATTTTAGTATCTGGTACAGATGGTGTTGGTACTAAATTACGTCTTGCAATGGATTTGAACCGCCATGAATCAATTGGTATTGATTTGGTAGCAATGTGTGTTAATGACCTTATTGTTCAAGGGGCTGAACCTTTATTTTTCCTTGACTATTATGCAACGGGAAAACTTAATGTTGATGTTGCTACAACAGTTGTTACAGGCATTGCAGAGGGTTGTAAACAATCGGGGTGTGCATTAGTCGGTGGAGAAACAGCGGAAATGCCAGGCATGTATCATGGCAATGACTATGATTTAGCAGGATTTTGTGTCGGTGTCGTTGAAAAATTGCAAATGATTGATGGTACTAAAGTTCAAGACGGTGATGCATTAATTGCATTAGCATCAAGTGGCATACACTCCAATGGCTATTCACTAGTACGAAAAATTATTGAAGTGAGTGGTGTTAACCCAGTCATTGAACAACTTGAGGGAAAACCACTTGCTGATCATCTGCTTGCACCAACTAAAATTTACGTCAAATCTGTTCTTGATTTAATTGCTCAGATTGAAGATGTTCATGCAATTGTTCATATTACTGGTGGTGGTTTTTGGGAAAACATTCCGCGCGTACTACCCGATGGCACTCAAGCAATAATAAACGAAGCGAGTTGGCAATGGCCACCAATATTTGATTGGTTACAAAAAACCGGTAATATCAGTCGTCATGAAATGTACCGCACTTTTAACTGTGGCGTAGGTTTAATTATTGCTTTGCCAAATTCACTAGTAGAGAAAGCAATCTCTATACTTAAGCAGCATGGTGAAAAAGCATGGTTATTAGGTGAAATTAAATACTCAACATCAACTGACCGCGTTGTGATCAAGTAAGATAACTTTATGATATTATTCTAAAAGTTAACCTCTAGGGTAATATCATTTTTAACAAATTTAATGGGATAAATATTAAAGATTATTGACTTATTATCAATCATTAAATCACTGGATATCTTTATCATACTATGCATTCACCATAACTATTTGTCTATCTGAAAATCTGTTTTTTTGTGTATCCTATTAATATCTCAACAAAAAACTGGACCAATCAGTAATTCAAAAACTTCAACTCAAAATTTAATATAAAAATAACTAAAAGCTATCTTACTTTCTGATACAATAGTTGAAATTTATAATAATTAAGTAATGTCGTAACACTATAAATTACAAGGTTTTTTAATGATCATATCAGATGCTAATAGCGCGGTATCCTCCGTCGCTTATCGTGCAAACGAAGTCATTGCCATTTATCCAATTACTCCTAGTTCTTCAATGGCCGAGCAAGCCAGCACATGGGCAGAATTTGATAAGCCCAATGTATTTGGTGATATTCCAAGAGTCGTTGAAATGCAATCCGAAGCAGGTGCAATTGCAACTGTACATGGTGCATTAATGACTGGTGCATTAGCAACATCGTTTACATCATCACAAGGATTATTGTTGATGATTCCTTCTCTGTATAAAATAGCAGGTGAACTTACACCATTTGTCTTACATGTTGCTGCACGTACAGTTGCGACGCATGCTTTGTCAATTTTTGGTGATCATTCTGATGTTATGTCCATTCGACAAACTGGTTTTGCTATGCTTTGTTCTAGCTCCGTCCAAGAAGCACAAGATTTAGCATTAATCTCACAAATTGCCAGTTTTAATAGCCGAATTCCATTTGTCCATTTTTTTGACGGTTTCCGAACATCACATGAAGTTAATAAGATTTATCCTCTTTCAGATGAAGACATTCATAATCTTTTGCCGCATGAAGCAATTAAAGCCTATCGTTCACAAGCACTGACACCTGATAAACCGGTGATCCGAGGTACGTCTGCTAATCCTGATACTTATTTTCAATGTCGAGAAGCAATTAACAGTTATTATGATAATGCCTATCAGCACGTTGTTGATGCTATGACGACTTTTGAAAAACAAACAGGTCGAAAATATCAACCTTTTGAGTATTATGGTGCCAGTGATGCTGAGCGAATCATTATAATTATGGGCTCAGGCGCGAGTACCAGTAAAGAAGTTGTTGATCATCTTCTTAAAGAAAATCAAAAAGTCGGCATAGTGATTGTTCGATTGTTTCGTCCATTTTCAGCTCAACATTTACTTGCTGTCATTCCCAATAGTGTTAAAAAAATTGCGGTATTGGATAGAACTAAAGAACCAGGTGCTCAAGCAGAACCTTTATACTTAGATGTTATGACAGCTTTTGCTGAGAGCTTATCTCGTGGAGAACGTAACCTAATGCCAAAGATTGTAGGAGGACGTTACGGATTATCCTCTAAAGAGTTTGATCCCCGCTGTGTACTTGGCATTTTTAACGAGCTTGATTTAGATAAACCAAGACCTCGATTTACCGTGGGCATATATGATGATATTACAGGCCTATCATTACCACTACCAGATAAGTCTATTCCACAAAAATCTGCTCTAGAAGCACTGTTTTACGGTCTCGGTAGTGATGGAACGGTTTCTGCAACCAAAAATAATATTAAAATAATTGGGGATAGTTCACCTTTTTATGTACAAGGTTTTTTTGTTTATGATTCCAAAAAAGCAGGTGGATTAACAACATCTCACTTACGAGTAAGCTTAGATCCAATTGATTCACCTTATTTGATTACCAGCGCACATTTTATTGGTTGTCATCAAGACCAATTTATAGATAAATATCAGATTGTCGATAAACTCAAAGATGATGGTATTTTCTTACTTAATACCCCTTATAATAAAGACGAAATTTGGCATCGTTTACCTAAAGAAGTTCAGGTGCAATTAATTAAGAAAAGAGCCCATTTTTATATAATTAATGCCGCTAAAATTGCGCGTGAATGTAACTTAGGAGCAAGAATTAATACTGTCATGCAGGCGGCTTTTTTTCATCTATCTGATATATTTAAAAATGATTTTAGCATCGCACAATTAAAAGAAGTCATTGCCAAAAGTTACAGTAGTAAAGGTCAAGAATTAGTTGAAAATAACTGGAAAGCATTAGATTTGGCCATCACTTCGCTTGAACAAATCCCATTAAGTTGTGTGGATCAAAGTAGTCCATCAATGCCACCAATTGTACCAAACAATGCGCCAGACTTTGTAAAAACCGTTACCGCAACTATGTTAGCAGGTTTAGGTGATAATTTACCTGTTTCGGCATTTCCACCTGATGGCATTTGGCCAACTGGCACCACAAAATGGGAAAAACGCAATATTGCTGAGGAAATTCCAATTTGGAAATCAGAGTTGTGTACTCAATGCAATCATTGTGTAGTTGCCTGTCCACATGCCGCCATTCGAGCCAAAGTGGTCGAGCCTGATGCAATACTTAATGCCCCTGATACATTAGACTCGCTGGAAGTTAAAGCTCGTGATATGAAAGGTCAACGTTATGTATTGCAAGTAGCTCCGGAAGATTGTACTGGCTGTAACTTATGTGTTGAGGTGTGTCCATCTCGTGATCGTAGTAACTTTGATATAAAAGCAATTAATATGCAATCTCGGATTGATAACCTTGAAACACAGCGAGTTAATTATGAGTTCTTTTCTCAATTACCGGATCGTGACATCAAATCACTCGAACGTATAGATATACGAACATCTCAATTAATTACACCATTATTTGAATATTCGGGAGCTTGCGCTGGTTGTGGTGAAACATCTTATATAAAATTATTAACACAACTTTATGGCGATCATCTAGCTATTGCCAATGCAACGGGCTGCTCCTCTATCTATGGTGGTAATTTACCGTCAACGCCTTATACTACCGATCGTTCTGGTCGCGGACCTGCATGGGCTAATTCATTATTTGAAGACAATGCTGAATTTGCTTTAGGTTACCGCATTACTTATAACCAACATAGAAAACGTGCTTTACGTCTACTTGATCATCTAGCTGGTGAGATTTCTCCAGAAATTGCAATCACCTTGCAATCTTCAGATGCAACCATCGCTGAAAAAAGAATGCAGGTTGACTTATTACGAGAGCAATTAAAACATATTGATTCCGTCGAAGCCAAAGAGTTATTAGACGATGCCAATTATCTGATTGATAAATCTGTGTGGGCAATTGGTGGAGATGGTTGGGCTTATGACATCGGTTTTGGTGGACTTGACCATGTGATGAGTTTAACCGATAACATCAATATTTTAGTACTAGATACTCAGTGTTACTCTAATACTGGTGGCCAACAGTCCAAAGCAACACCTATGGGCGCTGTATCTAAATTTGCTGATTTGGGTAAACATAAAGCACGGAAAGATTTAGGCGTCAGTGTTATGATGTATGGGCATGTCTATGTAGCTCAAGTCGCTTTAGGATCTCAGCTTAACCAAACATTAAAGGCCTTACAAGAAGCCGAAGCTTATGATGGTCCATCACTTGTCATTGCTTATAGTCCTTGTGAAGAACATGGTTATGATCTAGCAAAATCCCACGAACAGATGAAAGATCTAGTGAAATCAGGGTTCTGGCCTCTGTATCGCTACGATCCTCGCCGCGCTGCTGAAGGAAAACCGGGATTAATTTTAGATTCAAAATCACCAAATAGTGAAGCGCTATCGAGCATTTTACTTAAAGAACAAAGATTCCGACGTTTAGAAACCTTAGAACCTCAGGTCGCTAATATGCTACACACACGCTCGACAAAAATGGTTGAATCAAAATATAGGTTTTTACAAATGCTAGCAAGTTATTCGGATATTGAAACTCCACCTGATAGTTAATTAAGTATTAATGGTGCCTTTTTATAAACTAATGAATAAACCAGTTATTACCTAAAAAATGATAACTGGTTTTTCTATGCACTTTTTGTGCAATAAAGCATCATAGTTGTGCATTTTTTAACAAACATCGATTGCGAATTTTCTTCTTTTATCATTTCATACCTATAAATCAATGAAACTAATCTATTTTTTTAATTGGTATCATTTTTGCATTGATAATAATCGACTACATAAGGATCAATTAAACATGAGGTGAATCATGGTGTCTAATATAAATATCAATAGAAGAAAACTATTAACGTTTTCAAGTGCAGCAATAGCGGGATTGTCTATTAATCAATTTTTATCTAAAGCTTATGCACAACAAGTACAAAACACGATTTCATATACACTACCAATGATTGATAAGGTAGTTATGCCCGATGCAAACAATCCAGTCAGGCTTAATTTTAATGAAAATGCTCTTGGTATGTCACCTAATGCCAAACAAGCGGCAATCAACGCTGTTCCTAAAGCTAATCGCTATGCTAAAGCAGAAATACCATTACTTAATATAAGATTAGCTAAACACCATAATGTCAATGAATCTCAAATCTTATTAACAGATGGTTCATCAGAAGGGATTCGTAGTGCTATTGCCGCCTATGTAAAGCCTGATACGCAATTGGTCATACCAGAACTTACGTATAGTGATGGAGAACACTTCGCTAAAATTTTTAATTTGCATATCAGCAAAGTACCAAGTTTACCGGATTGGCAAATCGATTTAAGAGGCTTACAAAAAGCTGTGGAGAATTATAAAGGCTCATCGATTGTTTATTTAGTTAATCCTAATAATCCGACTTCGACTGTTTTAGCAACTGATGCCATAGAATCATGGATAAAAAACAAGCCTAAAAATACTATTTTTATTGTTGATGAGGCTTATGCTGAGTTTGTTAACGATCCAGCCTACAAATCAGTCGATCATCTCATTGCAGAAGGTTGTGAAAATATCATATTACTCAAAACTTTTTCAAAAATTCATGCTATGGCAGGTTTACGTGTAGGTTATGCTGTTAGTTCCGTCGAAAATATTAAACATATTACCCAATATGTGGCTGGTGAAAAACTTAACTACTGTGGTGTTTGTGCAGCATTAGCCTCAATGGATGATCAGACATTTTTAACTTATTCAAAAAAAGCTGTTGATGTTTCTCGTCAGATCATGGAAAACGTCTTATCCGATCTAGGTTTGTATTACTTAAAATCTGAAACCAATTTTATGTTCCATAAAAGTCCAATTGATTTAAAAGCATATCGGGACTTAATGAAAAGTAACTTTATTTTGATTGGAAGAGATTTTGAACCGGCTAAGCAATGGTGTCGTATTTCACTCGGAACACCTGGAGAAATGCTATATGTAGCGAATATTATGCGGGGATTGAAAGAAAAAGGTAAAATTTAACTCTTAATTGATTTTAAGAAATAGTGTTGTTAACAAAAATCAAGCTCTCTAAATTAAATAATCTTTAGAGAGCCTATCATTATCAATACATTGAATAAAATAAGGCAAGCAGCTTTCTATTTAACTGCCAATTACTCGACGAGTCATCCAGTAACGTTTTTTCCAGTAATCATCATTCAGATTTGAATAAGTAACGCCTTTTGATGTTGAAGCATGTAAAAATTTACCATCCGCATAATAGATACCAACATGTAAACCACTACGACTGCGGCCTGTTTTGAAAAAGACTAAATCACCCGCTTGAGGTTTAGTCACTTTATAACCCAATTGAGCCTGCTCAGCCGCGCTTCTTGGTACTTTTTTAGAAAGTTTATTTTTGAAAAAATTAACAACTAAACCTGAACAATCACTACCATCTAAAGTCGTACCACCATAACGGTATGGGGTGTTATGCCATTTTTTATAATGGGAATCAATTTTGGCTAACATTACCGCATTTTTTTTAGCTGCTTTTGCTGATGTAGGTCCAGAACTGGTATTCACAGTAGCTGTCGTACTACTGCTGCAACCGAATAACATAAACATAGAAAGCAGTAATGTGATAAAAAAACGTTTTTTTACACTAAAAAAGGTGTTCGGCAACATTTTCAATTGTCGATTGTCTTTTTTTGTCATTTCTTTTTGTTCCTTTATTTAACGTCGACCAATGCGAATAACGCCTTGCTACTTTCAAACTTTTAGGTAAAATCCCTTTTTTCCATTCTTTAGTCTCTAGTTTAGACAATTTAATAGGGCAAGTGTTCGCATGGCTGCGATGATTTAAACTCTCTTTTAGACTAACAAGTCGTAACGAAAGATAACAAATAATAATATCATCAACACTTAATTTATTATAACCAGAAAGCTGATAACGCATTCTGGAGCCATAATGCTTAGCTGTTTGCACTAAACTACCTAAAGCACCACCAATTAGCGTTGCAGAACCAAGCGTAATGCCACCAGTAACGAAATCAATACTTGCACCAATTGTAGCACCTGACACAAAACCTTTCGTCAAATGCATGCCCATTGTTGTTAGGGCATCTATATTAAATAGATCGGCATTATAACGACCTTTTAACAAAGGTAAACACTCTTCACTTTCTAAAGCAGAGTTAAACTGATAAAGTTTTAACAGATCATTGATTGCCAACTGTTCTCGCGCTCTTACTTGATTTTGCATATCAACAATAGCTTGTTTATCATCAGATTTGGTCATTTTGTAGAAAGCAGTGACATCAACTAAAGCTTCAGCAATTATCAAATTAGCTTTTTTATTGCGAGTTTCATGCATTTGCGTAATTTTATTCAGCCATTGATCTAAAATCCATTTTGCTGGCTCAATTAGCAAAGATAAACTTTTATACAATCGCTCTTCGCCATCAATTGGCGGTACGATTGCATCGAACTTTATGATAGCATGAATACCAAGTCGAGAAAGTAATTTTTTCCATTTATTTTCATTCTGTTGTCCACTGGCGGTAAAATTTAACACCGCTAATATCGGTTTAGCACCACTGGCTAATATTGCTAATTCATCATGATATTTATCTAAAATTGGCTCACGCACATCGATTACATAAATTGCTGCATCACTTTTTAATAATTGTCTGATTACTTTAGCTTCTTGATCAAAGGTATTTTCAGCTTCTGGACTCTGCAAAAAAAACGTTAATTTATCTATACCATCAATTTTATTATTCGCTGGTGTTAATTGATGAATGTAATCATACAGTGCCAAACTATCTTCTAAACCAGGTGTGTCATAAAAGATAATAGTGTTTTGATTATCTACAGGCAAGGTAATTGCTTCGACATGTCTTGTTGTGCCAGGTTTATCGGATACATCACCAAAGTTACTATTACGAATTAAAGTGCGTAATAAGGATGTTTTCCCTACATTTGCATGCCCAACCACAGCTAATTTTAATGTCGTTAACATGTTAATATTCCTCATCTAACCACGCTGGTAAAGCTGTTTGTAACGATAACGCTTGCCAATTATAAAATTGTTTACCGTGATTTATAAACCAGATGCGACTTTGTTGCGATTTATTTATCAGTTGATTGATTAAATTTAACATTCCTCTATCAGGTGTCCTATCGGTATCAATAGCTATCAATAACTTCTTTGCTGGAGATAATTGTAAATAGTCAAGAATTTTACGACGTTGCTCACGCGTATTTAAAAAACCTAAAAAAGTCACCGAAATGGGTGGATTCCACTCATCTAGCACATCAATGGCTACCAAGAAAGCACCATCCCCTTCTTTCGCGAAATTTGGCGTTGCGTGTTTAAATTTTACGTTATCTTTCTTATCTTCATCTTCGACATGAAACTTGATAGGTTGTAAATCATCAGCTAATAATTGAAAATCGGGATGTTGAATATTGAATTTAATTTGTCGACAACTTATTAACCAATTAAAACCACAAATTATCATACATAAAAATCGAATTGCTAAACCATAAACAATGAAAACACCGAGCAACCAAATCGCCCAAGCAGAACGTATTTCTCCTGCATTTTGAGCATGTTCACTTAATTTAATCACATCATCATCAGGAATGATAAAACCGATTTTAGAGGGTAACCAACCTAAATAATGAGTCAGGTTGATAATCGTATCAAAACTAAGTAAGGTTGTTTTCCATTCGAAGCTATAATGTTTTGTTGAAAACAAGGCAATAAGTACAATTAACGTACTGCTTAATATTACGGTCCAAAATAGATTGAGTACAAATCCAATTAGCCAACGGATACGTCCTCCAAATAACTCAACAAAAGCTGGAATCAGTTGTTGAACGGTTTTTTTTTGAGAGAACTTTTTTGCTAACCCTAACCACCAATAAATTAAAAAACTACCAGTAAAATTACTAAATAAAAAAGATGAAGCTAACCAAACAAAAAACGTTATTAAGTGAAGACCTAGTAAACTAAAAAGCGCCCAATACAAATTTATTGGATTTTGACTAAGAGTACTAAAAGCCAACGATGCACCACAAATGATAGATAGAAAAACAAATATGAAAAATGAAAGGTTAATTGCTCTTAATAGATTTTTTTGTGCTGCATATAAACCATTTTGTTTTGATAGCATGACCGCACGCATAACGATACGATTAATCAGTGACGTTTGAGTCACTCTTACTTGTCGATTGATATCTTGATCAGCAAATCGCCCAGATTCTTTTTCAATTAAATGAATAGTCTGAGCAATCCACAACGATTTTAACTCTTCTCGCATTATAGTTAATTTTCACAATTAAATTAATGAAATATAAAACAAACGCAAGATAAGCCGCGTTTATAAATAGCGTGAATTATTGGGTGATTTCACCTATTTTAGTTAATAAAGTTTGGATACGTTGCTGCCAAACTTGCTGATCTTGTTTGAGTTTTTCATTTTCTTCGCGTAATGCTTTCATTTCGTCTGAACTGTCATTGATCAACTGTTCCAATTCTTGATTACCTTGTTTTAAAGTAGCAATTTCTTTTTGCAATGTTGTAATAGTATTAACCGTATGCTGAATTTTATTTTCTAACTGATTTAATATTTCTAATGTCATATTTTTCCTCAAGCTCATATTATTTATGTATAATACTTATCATTATAACGAATTCATTCTAAAATCAACACCTTTTTAAAACTTAAGTTGGAGAAAATTATGCGAAAACCTCTCGTTATGGGTAACTGGAAACTCAATGGTAGTATTGATATGGCTAAAAATTTAGTTGAAGGTTTAAGAAAAGAGCTATCGACAGAAGCAGCATGTGATATTGCTATTGCCCCGCCAGTCGTTTATCTAGACTTTGTAAAACATCAACTAGGCGGTTCTAATATTATTTTAGGTGCTCAAGATGTAGATATTAACCTTTCTGGTGCTTACACTGGTGAAGTTTCAGCGGCAATGTTAAAAGATGTGGGTGTAACTCATGTAATTATCGGTCATTCAGAACGTCGTACTTACCATAAAGAATCAGATGAGTTTATTGCCAAAAAATTTGGTATCTTAAAAGAATCTGGTTTAGTACCTGTACTTTGCATCGGTGAAACAGAAGCCGAAAATGAAGCCGGTCAAACTCAATCGGTATGTGCGCGTCAAATTGATGCTGTTATAAATACGTTAGGTGTTGAAGCATTTAACGGAGCAGTGATTGCTTATGAACCAGTTTGGGCTATTGGTACCGGCAAATCTGCTACACCAGCCCAAGCTCAAGCTGTTCACAAATTCCTCCGTGATCATATCGCAAAACACGATGCAAAAGTTGCTGAACAAGTCATTATTCAATATGGTGGTTCAGTTAATGATAAAAATGCAGCTGAGTTATTTACACAACCTGATATTGATGGGGCTTTAGTCGGAGGTGCATCACTTAAAGCAGATGCTTTTGCAGCGATTGTACGAGCGGCAGAACAGGCTAAAAAATAAATTATCGACGCCTGAAAAGGCGTCTTTTTAAGACAAAATTATAATTCATGTAGTAACAAAAAATAACTATTTTGCTTGAATGCTATAACGTGAAGGCCAAATTGTTTCAACAGAAACTTGTAAATATTCAGCAATAATTCGTTCATACTTAGGGCAATGTCGATATAATGCATTTCTCAAAGTATCAGCTTGTAAGCCACTTGATCTTGATAGCGCTCTTAAGTTTCCACCTCTAATTTTAATTTCACCTACAACTCTTGATGGTGACCAATCTTGATCTTGTTCGCTCATTATGAGATCCTCTTCAGGTTAATTCTTTGCTATTGTAATGATTATCGGCATTACAATGATGGTAAAGTGTTACCGCAAAAAGAATAACACATAAAAAAACGAAACAAAACTATAAAAACGAAAAAATTTATAAAATGGAATAAAAAATGAATGAAAACAATTTTAAAACGCTAAATGAGCACGAAAAAACGAGCATTTTAACGAAAACGGGCGTAATTAACTTTAAAAATAGATTAACTTTATTATTAGAAGGACTATCCGGTAACGCTTTTGCCAAAAAAGTTGGCATGTCAGAAGCTGTAATTCGTGATTATTTATCAGGCAAAACCTATCCATCTTTAAATCGATTAGCAATCATTGCACAAAAATGTGATGTACCCATTGAGTGGTTAGCGACAGGAAAAGGAGAATGTCGTTTACTTACCAATTCTATAGGTACAGAATTAATTCGTATTCCTTTTCATGATCTAACTAAAAATGTTAATCCATTATCACGAATTGAATCCATTCCTTTTGAAATAAATTTGATAAAAAATCAAGGTTGTAAAAGTGAAGATTTAACTGCAGTTTGGGCTAAAGGTGACAGTATGGATCCGACTATATCCAACCATGATATTTTGATCATCAATAAAGCATATTGCAAACCAATAGATGGTTATCTTTACGCGGTACAATATGATGATCAAATTTGTGTAAAGCGAATTCAAAATCAAGGAACTAACTTAGCATTATTATGTGATAATTCTAAGTATCCAACAATATTGGTTGATAAAAACTCACCACAAAATTTTGAAATTATTGGGCATGTTATCTATTTATTAAAGGATTTTTAATAAAAGCCTTCAGATGATATCTTAATAACTCTGTCGTTAAATCATTCGACAGAGTTATTAAACAAATATTAATGCTTTTTTTCTTTTCTCATCAACTTTAAAATCAGTTACAAAAAATATGAAAAAGTTTAAGGCTAACCCTATGTTTTAGTGAAAAACACTCATGTTCAAACATACTGCCATGGGTATAACTTTATGCTTTTTTAGTGAGGTATGATAAAATTATCGTAATTCTTAAGCCTATTATTTTGTTATTATGTCAAAGATAAATACATCTAAAAAAGTTGTTGTCGGCATGTCCGGCGGCGTTGACTCATCTGTTTCAGCTTATTTATTACAGCAACAAGGTTACCATGTTGTTGGCTTGTTTATGAAAAATTGGGAAGAAGATGATACCGAAGAGTATTGTTCTGCGTCCGTCGATTTAGCCGATGCTCAAGCTGTTTGTGATAAATTGAATATCAAATTACACACTATTAACTTTGCAGCTGAATATTGGGATAATGTATTTGAACATTTTTTATCTGAATATAAAGCAGGCAGAACACCAAATCCTGATATTTTATGTAATAAAGAAATTAAATTTAAAGCCTTTCTTGAATATGCTGCAGAAGATCTCGGCGCAGATTACATTGCAACCGGTCATTATGTGCGCAAACGAGAAAGTAATGGTAAAGTTGAATTATTACGTGGTGTCGATAACAATAAAGACCAAAGTTATTTTCTTTACACACTTAGTGAAGCCCAAATTAAGCAAAGCCTATTTCCAGTGGGTGAGCTGGAAAAGCCAAAAGTACGAGAAATTGCCCAACAATTGGGTTTGGCGACGGCAGCTAAAAAAGATTCAACGGGTATCTGTTTTATTGGAGAACGAAAATTTAGCGACTTTTTAGCGCGCTATCTACCGGCAAAAGCAGGCGCAATTCGCACTGTCGATGGTGAAATAATTGGTAAACACCAAGGGCTTATGTATCATACATTAGGGCAGCGTAAAGGCTTAGGCATCGGTGGTTTAAAGCAAGCTGATGATACTCCTTGGTATGTAGTAGATAAAGATTTACACAATAATGAATTAATTGTTGCACAAGGACACGACCATCCTGCTTTATTTTCTGATGGATTAATTGCTAGCCAATTGCATTGGGTTGATCGTCAAGTTATCAGCAAACCATTTACATGTACCGTAAAAACACGTTATCGCCAACAAGATATCGCTTGCCAGGTTACTCCTTTATCCGAAAATAAAATTGAAGTGATATTCACCCATCCTGTTGCTGCGATAACACCAGGACAATCAGCCGTCTTTTATCAAGGAGAAGTATGTCTTGGTGGTGGCATCATTGAAGAGCGAATTATAGGCAGAAAGGAGTCATAGAATGGACAGCAAATATCATCATATTGCAATTGCTCTTGCCGGCATTGCGCAAAGTGCAATATTAATTCCGCAATTAGCAAATTCAGGAATTTGTAATACAACATTATATGAACGCTCGATCAGAAGTGTATTTATAACCTCACCAAAAACAACATTAGAGGTTTATGGTGGCATTAGTAACATTAAAATTGGGTTACAAACACTTATTGAGCTACTTTCATCTGGACAAAAAGAACAGATGGAGATAATGCGTTATATTTTTAGTTCCTTAAATATTACCAATAAATTGCTTAAAAAGCATGATTCATTAAGTAAGATATCTCAAAGATTAACACACATTACTAGTCTTTATCCCGATTTGAATGATGAAATAATTGGTAGTAGTATTGAAGATTTATCCTATTCATTGGCTGGAATCTATTCTGATATTGTAAGCCCTATTTCCACCAAAATACAGATAACAGGTAAAGCCAAATTTTTACAAAATGCTTTTGTTCAGGCTAAAGTGAGAACGGCACTTTTAGGTTGTATTCGATCGGCCATTTTATGGTATCAAGTCGGTGGAAGCCGTTTACAATTTTTGTTTCATCGCAAACGTATTTGTGATGCAGCACAGCAATTATTACAAACAATGAATACAGCTTATTAACGTATATCTTATATTTGATATTTCAAAATAGTCACGGAGTTAAACCGATGGAATTATCCGCACTTACTGCTCTTTCGCCTATTGATGGCCGTTATGGAGAGAAAATAACACAATTACGTACCATTTTTAGCGAATATGGTTTATTAAAATATCGCGTTCAAGTTGAAGTCCGTTGGTTACAAAAATTAGCATCTCAAGAAAATATTCCTGAAGTCCCAGCATTAAGCCAATTAGCGATTGAACACCTTAATCAAATTATTGAAAACTTTAATGAGCAAGATGCATTGCGAATTAAAGAAATTGAAAGAATCACCAATCACGATGTGAAAGCGGTTGAATATTTTTTAAAAGAAAAAGTCAGCAGTAACGAAGAACTACATGCTATCAATGAGTTTATCCATTTTGCCTGTACATCCGAAGATATTAACAATTTATCCTATGCTCTGATGCTAAATATAGCCAAAGAAACGGTTTTAGTACCATATTGGCAACAACTTATTGATAAAATTATTTCGCAAGCAAAGGAGTATCGAGATTTACCATTACTTTCCAGAACGCATGGGCAACCAGCGACACCATCAACAATTGGTAAAGAGTTTGCCAATGTGGCTTATCGACTGCAACGTCAATTAAAACAACTCCAATCTGTTGAGGTATTAGGTAAAATCAATGGTGCAACAGGGAATTACAATGCACATATGGTTGCTTATCCACAAGTGGACTGGCATAAACTGAGTGAAGAATTTGTTTGTTCATTGGGATTAAAATGGAATCCTTATACTACTCAAATTGAACCGCATGATTATATTGCTGAATTTTTCGATTGTGTTGCCCGCTTTAATACCATTATGATTGACTTCGACCGTGATGTATGGGGTTATATTTCATTAAATCATTTTAAACAGAAAACCATTGCAGGTGAAATTGGCTCATCAACCATGCCACATAAAGTCAATCCAATAGATTTTGAAAATTCTGAAGGCAACTTAGGCATTGCTAACGCGATCATGAACCATTTAGGCAGTAAATTACCTATTTCTCGTTGGCAACGTGATCTCACCGACTCAACCGTGTTACGTAATTTAGGTGTTGGTATTGGTTATGCCGTTATTGCTTATCAATCAACGTTAAAAGGATTAAACAAACTTGAAGTTAATCAAACCTATTTGCTTGAAGAACTGAATCGTAATTGGGAAGTGTTAGCCGAACCAATACAAACTGTTATGCGCCGTTATGGAATTGAACAACCATACGAAAAATTAAAAGAATTAACTCGTGGCAAACGTGTAGATGCTCAAGGAATGCAACAATTTATTGAATCATTAGATTTACCAGAACACGAAAAAACACGTTTAAAACAGTTAACACCTGCTAATTATCTTGGCTTCGCTGCCAGTTTTGTCGATAAACTATAATATCTGCTGAACAGCAGTTGAAACAGCTTCGCTAAGGATTGATGATCACAAATCATCCTTAGCCCTATAAAAATAACCGAGTTAACCCAACAAAAAGCACTATTTGTCGAATTAGGAAAATGAATTGAAGATTCGTATTGCAACACGAAAAAGCCCATTAGCATTATGGCAAGCTAATTTTGTTAAACAAAATCTATTACTAGCGCATAAGAACTTAACGGTTGAACTTATACCAATGGTGACTCAAGGTGATATTATACTTGATAGTCCATTATCAAAAATTGGTGGTAAAGGTCTTTTTGTTAAGCAGTTAGAACAGGCAATATTAAATAACGAAGCAGATATTGCGGTTCATTCAATTAAAGACATTCCTGCTCAATTCCCGGATGGTTTAATGCTAGCAACAATTTGCCAAAGAGATGATGTACGAGATGCATTTGTCGCTAATCGATACTCAAGTCTAAATGAGTTACCTGCTGGTGCGATTATTGGTACTTCAAGTTTACGGCGTCAGTGTCAATTGCGAAATCATTATCCCCATTTAATCATTAAAGATCTTCGTGGTAATGTAGGCACACGTCTAAAAAAATTGGATGATGAACAATATGATGCCTTAATTCTAGCGTCCGTCGGATTAAAACGTCTATCTTTAGAACACAGAATTACTCAATACATAGATACCAACATAGTTTTGCCCGCTGTTGGTCAAGGTGCTATTGGTATTGAGAGTCGAGCTGACGACAAACAAACATTGGACATTATTTCTGTTCTTGACGATAAAAGGAGTCGAGCCTGTATCCAAGCTGAAAGAGCAATGAATAATGCCCTACAAGGTGGATGCCAAGTTCCCATTGCCGGTTATTGTCAACTGAAAGATGATGATGAATTAGTCTTACAGGGTCTGGTTGGTCGAGTTAACGGTTCGAAAATAATTAAACATCAACTCATAGGTTCTATAAACGAAGCTGAATCATTAGGTGAAAAACTTGCTAAATGGTTATTAAATAAAGGTGCAAGTTCAATTTTAACGGAATTATTGGGCGCATGATTTTTGTAACCAGACCATCACCAGAGGGTGAAAAATTGACTGAGTTGTTTAATCAAGCCGGTCTATATGCACAACATTTACCTTTTTTTAAAATTTCACAAGGTCGTGACATTCTTAAATTACAGTATCAGTTAAACCAGCTATTACCCAATGATATAGTGATAGTGGTTTCACCCCAAGTAACTCATGCCATTAATCATAATGTTACTAAATTGATCTTGCCAGCGGGCATTCGTTATTTTGCAATAGGCAAAAAATCAGCACAATTATTTATGCAATTTGCTCAAGTTGACGTTTTTTATCCTGATAGAGAAGACAGTGAAGGATTATTAGCGTTACTTCAAAATCATCCTGTAAATCAACGTACAGTTCTAATCTTATGTGGTAATTCTGGTCGAAAATTATTGGAACAAACTTTAATGCGTCGCCAAGCCAAAGTAAAATTAATTGAATGCTATACTCGAATTCCCATGAGTTATCGAAAAGATGTTTTATCAAAGCACATCTCAAAACAACTTATTATCATTACCAGTCTAGAACACCTAAATCAACTGGAATCCTATAGTAGTAATGTACACAAAACGGTGAGTCATTTAATCGTAACCAGCCAAAGAATTTTTACAAAAGCTAGAGAGTTACAATGGCGCAATGTTTTATTAATAAAAAGTGCCGACAATCAAACCATCTTTAATGCAGTAAAACAAAACTTCTCTTTCCCTTTGTAATAAAATCAACCGATTATTAAAACACTCATGCTTAAATAATGAGCGCATTTTTTTATCTTATGGTGTTTTAATATGTAAATTTTTAATTTATTAAAAGTAATAAAAAAGCTGGGCTAAAAAAAGTTATTATGCAAGTTTGATAATTCAAACAGCAAATTTTATTTAAAACTAAGATAACTCTATGTCATAATATTATTAATTATATCAACGCTAAATGAGATCAGTTATGCCATTACGATATTATGGTGCCAATGCCACACTTTCAACGATTAGCACCTCCTCATTTAGTCATTCATCCACGATCACTACTTTAGATAAAGCGAACAAAACTATGAAAGAAGATAATAAAACATCAATAACCGCCCAATCTAGTCCAACAGTTGAAAAAAAAGTCACATCATCTAATGTCAATAAAGCACCTGTATCAAAACTGTCTCTGTTAGCAATAGCATTAGCCATTGGTCTTGGAGGTTTTGTTTTTTATCATGGTCATAAACAAGTTGAAAACCAAAAAAAGACTATTGCTCATTTGCAAACAGAACTGAATAATTTAAAACAAACTACCAAAGATAGTATTATTCATGACATCCAAAATAATATTATTGAAGCAGTGAATAAACAGAATCAAAAAATCAAAACATTTGAACAGAGTGTTGAAGATCAATTGAATGAACAACAAAAATCACAACAACAGTTATCAAATAAAATCAATGATGTATCAAAAATCAGTGAGCAAAACATACATAATATAAATGAGCGTTTAACGTCCATGTCAGCCACAAACTATAGTGTATGGCTAATTTCACAAGCTAATTATTTAGTGCATTTGGCTGGCAGAAAAATCTGGAATGAACACGATTACGCAACCGCTCGGTTATTATTAAAAAATGCAGATGTAAGTCTAGCACAAGCAAATGATCCAAGTTTAATACCAGCAAGACAAGCGATTAATGAAGACATTAATTCACTCTCTAAGGTAAGTCTTATTGATTATGATGGCATTATCATGCAGTTAGTTGGGCTTTCAGAGTCATTGAATAAATTACCCTTAGTAGGAAATTATAAGCAAATAAATTTAGGCATGACACAACATGATGGCGCAGTTACCCCAACCCAAACAGCACCGTCCGATACCGATATAACCCGTGCGCAAAACATAAATTCAGAATCTGATCTTGATAAGCAAGGTATTACTTCATCCATTTCAGATTGGTCAAGTAATTTTCTTACCAGTACAAAAGCCTTTCTGGCTAAATTTTTTACCATTGAAAAAATGGATGAAAAAGACAATAACTTTAAAACCTGTTTATCTAAAGCAGGTTTAGATGAAAAACAAATGCTGAGATGCCAAATTTTAAAAGATCCATTGAGTTTAGAACAATCACTTTATCTACGTGAAAACATTCGTTTTCGACTTTTAATTGCTGCTCAAGCAGTACCTCGACATCAAGAGTTAATTTATCAAAGGGCGCTAAGTGATGCTGCACTTTGGGTGAATGCTTATTTTGATGATAAAGCACCAAGTGTTAAAACTTTTTTAGATGACCTTAACACGCTATTAAACCAATCAATTAGCGACCAATCTGTACCTAATCAATTAGAAAGTACAAATGAGTTAGAAAAATTGATGCGAACTCGTGTTCATTCAATGTTGGCAAAATAGGAGAATAATGATGCTTAAAATATTAATTATTTTCTTAGTGCTAGTGGGTGGATTTTTTCTGGGTCCATTATTACAAGGTCATCAAGGATCAGCCATTTTTGAAGTTGCCAATTATAAGATCAGTATGTCGTTTAATTCCTTCATGATATTAGAATTACTGGGGCTACTTTGTTTATACGTCGTCTATTGGTTTTTTAAAAAAGTCTTTAATTCTAAAACAATGTTAGGTAATTGGTTACGCTCAAAATCGCCTAAAAAATCGGCCAAACGGCTCGAACAAGCTCAAATTTCACTGCTTGAAGGTGATTATAAGCAAGCAAGTAAATTTTTTATGAAAAGTGCTAAAGCCTCAACCAATACAGCGTTATCGTTCTTACTTGCTGCACAGACTCAAATTGACAACGACGAATTGATTCCTGCGAATCAATCTCTAGAACAAGCGGCCAAACGTTGTCAGCCTAATGAATTATTAGCTTATCAATTAGTAAAAACACGTTTACAAATTAAAAACCGTGAATACAGTGCAGCAAAAGCAACAATTGAAAAGTTATTGAATGAGAAACCACGTAATGCGGAAGTATTAAGGCTTGCTGATCAAATCTATTATAATACACAAGATTATCAAGCAATAATTGATCTTATGCCAGCTATGTATAAAGCAGAGGCGTTTAGTGAATCGCAATTAGAACAATTCAAACAAGTTGCCTATGTAAGTCGTATCAAGCAACTATCAACCGATAGTGATCCATTAGCATTAATAAAATGGTGGAATTCACAACCTAAGGCAATTGTTAATAACGTTACTTACAAAAGAGCGATGGTAAATTATCTAAATCAATTAGGTCAAACGGTTGAGGCAGATAAAATTCTTGGATCAATTGCCAAATTAGAACCAAAAGAAAGAACATAAAAATACAGGGCTCTTGCCCTGCTTCTTTCTATCTGAAACAATCATCTTTAAACCAAAAAATACCGAATAGCCGCCATAGAGCACATGCCAACAATTACAATCCACATTAAATTTTTAGTCAAAATAGCAATAAAAATAGTTGGAATAGCTGCTAAACAATACTCAACATTAAGTTCTGGAAACTCGTCCTGTTTTGCAATAAAAAGATTTTGAACAAAAAGAGCCGTTAGTATGCACAAAGGTATATAAGATAAAAACTGGATAACAATTTCGGGCAATTGTATTTTGCGTACCAGTATAAATGGAATCACTCTAAGTAACCAAGTAACCAGACCACACCCTAAAATAATCAATAAGCTATATGTAGTCATGCTTTACGCTCCATTGTAATGCCCATAAAACAACCAGCAAAAGTGCTAATCAGAATTGCCATTTCAGAGGATACAAATCGTAATAACAGAATCAATAAAACGCCAACGGTTAACATCGCAATAAGTCGATTTCTCAAACTTTTGGTTTTATCACTGATTAACTGTAAATACAAAAGTCCGATGAACATTGCAACTAAAGCATAATCTAAACCAAACTTTGTAGGATCGGGCAACCACTCACCAATTAAGGCGCCAATAAAGCAAGATAAAATCCAAGTAATATAAGCAGTTAAATTCAGTCCATGCATCCATGCAGCATCAATAGGTTTTTTGTTAGCGATTGCGTTCATTGCCACAGCAAAGCTTTCATCTGTTAATAGGCTACCAATTCCAATATTGTTGATTAATGAGGACTTTCGGAAAGTCGGTGCGGTCGCCATACTCATTAAAAAATGGCGAGCATTGACTAAAAACACTGTAAAAATAATAGCTGAAATAGGTGTAGCAACTAACATCAATCCGGAAATAATAAATTGTGCTGCCCCTGCATAAATAATCACGGCCAATAAAGTGATTTCTAATACAGATAAATGTGCTGATTTGCCAACAACGCCAGCCGCAATACCAATACCAATGTAACCTAACAAAGTTGGGATACAAGCGTAGACGCCCTCTTTAAAAGTTAATGACATGTTCTTTCCTTAAGAATATAACGATACAACAGATAATAATTATAATTTTTGTAAAAAAAATTCAGGTTAAGCATACATTTCAGTATATTTTTAAAAAATATACTAACTTAGCATAAACTTATATCAACTAAACAACCCTCATAATAATATGAGACAAACTAACGTTAAATTTTGCTATAATATCGCCAAACAGGTTTTTATGGCAATACACTAACTTAATATTAATTAAAGTGGCAATCAAAGATATGTATACTGGAACGCTATTTATTATTTCAGCGCCAAGTGGTGCTGGTAAATCAAGTTTAATTCGAGCTTATTTAGAACAAAAGGATCATCATCCTGCTAAAGTTTCAATTTCTCATACCACGCGGAATCCAAGACCTGGTGAATTACATGGTAAACATTACTATTTTGTTGATCATAAACATTTTGAGTCATTAATTGATGAGCAAGCTTTTGTAGAGTACGCTCATGTTTTTGAAAACTATTATGGTACGTCTAAAGCTGAGATTGAAAAGAGCTTATCGCAAGGCATTAATGTTTTTTTGGATATTGATTGGCAAGGTGCTCAGCAAGTAAGAAAAAAAATGCCACAAGCAAAAAGCATATTTATTTTACCACCATCACTCAAAGAGCTTGAAAATCGCTTGACTAAACGAGGTCAAGATGATGCGACTGTTATTAATAAAAGAATGCAAAAAGCTCAATCTGAAATTTCTCATTATAATGAATATGATTACATTATCATCAATGAAGATTTTGAATGTTCTTTGAATGCTTTAAATTCTATTATTAACGCAGCCAGTTTAGAACAAAAAAAGCAAGCCTTAATAAATCAACAATTACTCAAAGAATTGCTTACTAAATAACTTATTATTAATCCTAAATAAATAAAAATAATTGAGTATTTGCATAAAAGGATTAAAAAGTTGCAGTTCAATACCAATAGCAAATCTACAAAGCTTAGTTTATGCAATAAATGAATGAATCGCCGATATGATTCGGCGATTTAATGAATAACTTAATTAGTTACCCAATGCTTTATCAGCTTGATCATTTTGGATCAATTCAATTTTATAGCCATCAGGATCTTCAATAAAAGCGATAACAGTTTTACCCCCTTTAACTGGCCCTGCTTCACGCGTAACTTTGCCACCTGCTTGTATCACATCATTGCACATTTTAGCTACATCATCCACACCAATGGCAATATGCCCAAAAGCGTCTCCATGATTATACTGTTCTGTACCCCAATTGTAGGTAAGTTCAATAACCGAACTGGATGTTTCATCACCATAACCCACAAATGCAAGTGAATATTGATATTCTGTATTTTCACTGGTTCTTAATAATTTCATTCCCATCACTCGAGTATAAAAATCGATGGCACGTTGTAAATCTCCAACTCGAATCATAGTATGTAATATACGCATTGCTGATTGTTCCTTTTAACAGTTAATGACACGAACTGATTTTATCTTTTAGCGGTTATGCAGGCAATTTTTTTATATTAAGATTAACGTCAGAATTGGTATTGAAAATAGGAAGATTTTCTAGAAGTAATCAATTATTCACTTGAAATGATGAATATGAAAGTTTTATAAATGAGACTTAAATTTCAACTTTCGCTCACCAATCAAGTAAGCGAAAGTTAATGGTTTTATAATTCTTATTTGTTATAAGCACGACCATAGCGTGGTGATGCACTTATTTGTTTACCATTTGTTACTAAACGTACATGTTGACCTGCGTAAAATTCATTAGCAGAACCTTTTTGTACAATGACAATATTACCGCCGTTTTCTCGCTCAATTTCCAATTCGACAGCATTTGTTTGACTAGTTTTATCTTCAATTGCACTGCCAAGGACCGCACCACCAATAGCACCAGTGGCAATGGCTAAAGCTCTACCTGTTCCATTACCAATGGTATTACCTAACACACCGCCAATCACAGCGCCACCTAGTGAGCCTACAACGTTTTCATTTTTACCATTTGAAGCATTGGTTTGAATTTTTACTGGACGGACCGATACGACAGTACCGTAACTAACTTGTTGAACTTGTTTTGCTTGATCAGTCGTATAAACATCACCCGAATATATATCACTGTTGCTACAACCAGATAGCAGGGTAACTAATAGAGCTGCTGTGACAATTTTTTTCATAATTTATTCCTCATATATATTGAGCATGAGCAAGCTCATACTATTTTAATCTTAATATTCTTTGACAAAAACGACAATATACTTTTCATTATTTTATCAATTGATAATACTATTTATTATCAAGTTGGGGTATACTCAGCTCAATAGTTTATCTACCATACAATTAGTATATGAAACGGTTATTTTTTCATTTAATATTATCAGTTATGATATCCGCCTGTCATAATATAAACTAAGAACTACAGACAACCGAAAAGCAATAACCTAATCAATAAATGATGGTTGCTTGTCTGATAAAGTAAACAACAATTTACATTAACCCGACAACATTGCAACGCAAGTGTGTCCAGTAAATTAATTTAATAGGCATAACTAACATAATGAAAACTATCGAAATTGACGAAGAATTATACCATTTTATCGCATCACAAACAAAACATATTGGTGAAGATGCATCCAGTATTTTGCGACGTTTATTAAAAATCAATCAGCCAGTTAAAGCTAAAATTAACGTTGTTTCCCAACCTGAAACCCAATACACATTATTTAATGATTTGTTAGATAGTGATATTTTTATTAACGAAAAATCAATCATCAGCCGTTTTATATTATTACTTGGCGCACTTTATAACTATAATCCAGCCCTTTTTTCGATAGCGGCCACATCATTACATGGCAGTAAGCGACAATATTTAGCTAAAGATAAAAAGTCTTTAGAAATATCAGGTAAAAATACCAAGCCACGTGAAGTGATAGGAACACCTTATTGGGTTATAAGTAATACTAATACTGCTAGAAAAATGTATATATTAGAATCAATAATGAGTGATATGGGCATTTCGGAAAGCATGATAAACCAAGTCATCAATATTTTTTCAGCACAAACAAAATAATGCACTGGCTATACGTGTATTAAATAGTCAACATAATTGCTAAGATAGATAGAGATGTGCATTAAGATATAAATATTCAATTTTGGAAAAAGGAGTATAAAATGGCAAATCATAGCCGGGCAGGATTATTAGCTAAGCCAGCCGATTTGATTAACGTTGAAATGTTGAAAAATAATTACTATCAAATCAACCCTGATCCAGAAAATGCCAGTCAATTAGTGATCTTTGGCACATCGGGTCATCGAGGTAGTGCTAATAAAGGTACATTTAACGAAGCGCATATTTTAGCTGTGGCTCAAGCAATAGCCGAATACCGAAAAGCAAATAATGTCACTGGTCCGTGTTTTATTGGTCAAGATACTCATGCCCTTTCTGAATTAGCATTAAAATCTGTACTTGAAGTTTTTGTTGCAAACGAGCAAACCGTCGTTATCGCGCGTGATTGGGGATATACTCCTACTCCTGTCATTTCACATGCCATATTAACATTTAATCAAGATAAACAATCACAACTTGCCGATGGTATTGTCATTACTCCTTCGCATAATCCCCCTGAAGATGGTGGCATAAAATATAATCCAACTAATGGTGGACCCGCTGATACGGATATTACCAAACAGATTGAAAATCGTGCAAATGAACTACTTAAAAATCATCTTAATGGTGTAAAACGGGTTTCTTTAGAAAAAGCAATCAACTCTTCTTATATTCATACCAAAGAATATGAAACGGATTATATTAATGATTTGGAAAATATTTTAGATTTAGCATTAATTAAATCCTCAAATTTAAAGATAGGTGTAGATCCATTAGGTGGTGCAGCTATCACTTATTGGCCGCGTATTGCTGAAAAATATGGCATTAACCTCAATATGGTGAACAATAAAATTGACCCAACTTTTAGCTTTATGCATTTGGATCATGATGAAGTAATTAGAATGGATTGCTCCAGCCAATGGGCAATGGCCGGTTTATTGCAATTAAAAGATAAATTTGATTTAGCATTTGGCAACGATACGGATTCTGACCGTCATGGTATTGTAACGCCTAAAGGTTTAATGAACCCTAATGCTTATCTTTCAGCTTGTGTTAACTATCTTTTTCAAAATCGCCCTCAATGGCATAAAGATATCGCTATTGGTAAAACTTTAGTTACCAGTTCAATGATAGATCGTGTAGCAAGCAACCTTCATAAAACATATTTAGAGTATCCAGTTGGTTTTAAATGGTATGCAGAGGGGCTTTATAACGGTAAGTTGGGATTTGCTGGGGAAGAGAGTGCTGGTGCATCCTTCTTAAGAACGAATGGCAAAGTTTGGACAACCGATAAAGATGGTATTATTCTCTGTTTGCTTGCAGCTGAAATGACTGCCAAAACTGGCAAAAATCCTCAAGAACAATATCAAGAACTTGAAGCCAAATTTGGGGTATCTTATTACGGACGAATTCAAGCACCTGCAACCTTTGATGAAAAACAAAAATTATCTAAACTTGATGCCAGTCAACTTACTACTGACAACCTTGGCGGCGAAAAGATCAGCCAATGTCTAACCAAAGCTCCTGCTAATAATGCACCAATTGGGGGGCTGAAAGTAATTACCGAAAATGGTTGGTTTGCTGCTCGTCCTTCTGGTACTGAAGATGCATATAAAATCTATGCTGAAAGCTTTATCGATAGTGATCATTTAGCAACTTTACAAAAAGAAGCACAAGAAATCGTTGCCAAAGCAATAAAATAACCCTGCAAATTAGGCTTTTATGCCTAAAAAATAGCAGTCATTACGGCTGCTATTTTGTTTTTCTAAAAACATTTTTAATCTTTTTTCAGTAAAAAAATTAAAATTCTCATAATGAAAGATAGCATTATAAAAAAGAATGCTGAACCTTATAATGAGTTACTTTTTGAAGTGGAATAAAGAGGTATCTATTGATGTTCAAGATCCTGACTAAGAATTGGGATAGCTTCAGAGATTGCAACTTTTAAAAATTGATACCATTATCCTATTATTTATAATAGAACTGTAACATTAATCTAACAAATTATTTTAAACAATTGTTATAAATACAATTGTTAAAAAATAAATGCCTATACATTAAATGTCCTGTTAACAGGTAATTAAATATTGCAATCTTAAAGTTTAAAAAAAATTCAGTTCGCTTCTCCTGGTAATTTTTCATTTTTTCCAATTTTAATTATTTCAGCAGCTGTTTTACCATTAATTTTGTTTTTGATAATCTCTTGTTTCTTTTTCGCGTCGCCAGCTGCTTCAATAGCTGAATTAATCATAATTCTACCGATTGAGATATTAAATGATTGTAGCTGATTGTCTTGAAGTTTATTTGCCATTTCAGAAATCGATTTTTTTAGGTTTTCTGCTGATGACGCATCAATGGTTTTATCACCACAACCTGTCAATAGTACCAACGAAATTAATGCAATTGATAATTTCTTCATTTCCTTTTTCCATTTATCCTTATAAAGTACTGAATATTAGTAATATGTTATAGGTAAATTCAATACAGATCAATTTTTTTTACGCAAAAAAATATTTACCAAAAACATTAATTTTGTTAATTTTTTTAAACAAATTTCGAAAAGGATTTACTATCAATATTGAAACAAATTTTTTAACCAACCACGTGCTCGAGCAACTCATTAAACTGGTCATTTTGAAATAAATAATGCGGCATAGGTAACCAATCTATCAAAAATGCTCAATATCAGATGAAAAAAAGAATTTTTTAAATAATGGCGATTTTATGCTCTAAAAATACCTTATGTAAAAAATATTTAGGAGTCTATACCGTTTAATTTTATTTATTAATCCAGAATTTTCTCGCAAACATTAATTATAGTTAACATCAACAAAAGTAAATGTATGATGATAAAGTATCATTGATTAAAGGGACATGATCAGCCCCTTTAATTTCAATAAATTTTTGAAATGATAAAGTAACCTATTTGAAAATACCTTAAATCAAACAAGGCTGGAAAAGAGATATAATGAAATTATACCCCAGCTCGATAGTTAGGCGGCTCTTTAGTAATTAAAACATCATGCACATGGCTTTCTTTCATACCTGCACCCGTGATGCGATAAAATTTCGATTTAGTACGCAATTCATCGATCGTTGCACATCCAGTTAATCCCATACAAGAACGTAATCCGCCCATTTGTTGGTGAATGATTTCTTTTAACAAACCTTTATAGGCAATACGCCCTTCAATACCTTCAGGTACAAGTTTGTCAGCAGCATTGTCTGTTTGAAAATAGCGATCGGAAGATCCTTTTGCCATTGCACCAAGCGAACCCATTCCACGGTAGGATTTATATGCACGACCTTGGAACAATTCAATCTCACCTGGGGCTTCTTCTGTGCCAGCAAACAAAGAACCAACCATAACACAAGCCGCACCAGCAGCTATGGCTTTAGCAATATCCCCAGAAAAACGAATGCCACCATCTGCAATAACTGGAATATTGTGTTTTTGAGCCATCTCAACTGCATCCATAATCGCACTTATTTGAGGTACACCAACGCCAGTAACGATACGAGTTGTACAGATTGAACCAGGACCTATACCCACTTTAACGGCATTAACACCAGCATCAATGAGTGCTTTAGCACCTTCGGCTGTAGCAACATTTCCTCCGATGATTTGTAAATCAGGATAGGCTTTACGCGCTTGTCGAATACGCTCTAATACTCCCTCAGAGTGACCATGAGAAGAATCAATTAATAATACATCAACACCAGCTTCAACTAATGCTGCAATGCGCTCCTCATTTCCTGCACCAGCTCCCACTGCTGCCCCCACTCGCAAACGCCCTTTTTCGTCTTTACATGCATTAGGTTTTTGTTCAGCTTTATTGTAATCTTTGACAGTGATCATACCTTTTAGATGGAATTTCGAATCAACAACTAACACTTTTTCGATGCGATGTTCATGCATTTGTTTTAGGACGATCTCACGCTGTTCACCTTCTCTTACCGTCACTAAACGTTCTTTCGGTGTCATTACCGCAGTAACGGGCAGTGATAAATCAGTTGCAAATCGAACATCTCGTGCAGTAATTATCCCCACTAATTCTTGTGACTCTGTCACAACTGGAAAACCAGCAAAGCCATATTCTTTTGCTAAATCGATCACTTGTTTGATCGTGGCTGTTGGTAAAACAGTTACCGGATCTTGTACTATACCGCTTTCGTGTTTTTTTACTCGTCTAACATGATTAGCTTGATTTTCAATCGACATATTTTTATGGATAAAACCAATACCACCTTCTTGCGCTAACGCAATGGCTAAATCAGATTCAGTAACGGTATCCATTGCGGCTGAAAGCATTGGAATATTTAGTTTAATGGTTTGGGTAAGTTGCGTACTAATATCAGCGGTGTTAGGTAAAACAGTGGAATGGGCTGGCACTAATAACACGTCGTCAAACGTGAGGGCTTCTTTTACTATACGAGACATGACAATATTCACCATTGAGTTTTATTGTTGATAAAATATTGCCGATGTATTCTACTTACTTTTGTGCAAAAAGACCAGTGGTATTTTAGAAAGATTCCTGAGTAGTTAATCCAATAAGGAAAAATAAAAATGCAGTAAATTAGATAAATGTATTGATTGCTAAACACCCCACCAACCCACAAACTGAAATAACGGTTTCGAGTAATGACCACGATTTCATCGTTTCGGTAATGCTAAGGTTAAAATACTCTTTAAATAACCAAAATCCAGGATCATTTACATGAGAAAATACCACGCTACCGGCTCCAGTTGCAATGACCATCAATTCCGGACTCACGCCTGTAGAAGCAATTAATGGAAACACGATGCCACCGGTCGTTAAAGCCGCAACTGTTGCTGAACCAAGAGCTAAACGCAATAAGGCAGCAATTAACCAAGCCATAATAAGTGGAGAGATATTGGACGCATGCATCATCTCTTCAATATAAACTTTAACGCCGCTATCAACCAAAACTTGTTTAAACGCTCCACCACCACCAATAATTAATAACATCATCGCAATGATTTTAATTGAATCGGCTAAAGTCGTATTAATTTGGACCATCGAACGACCACGGAAAATCCCAAAAGTAAACACCGCAACAATAACTGAAATCAATGTAGCGATAATTGGGTCACCAAAAAATTCTACATAAGGAAGTACCAAATGCCCTTTTGGTAATGTCATTTCACATACCGCTCGAATGGACATGAGTACAACTGGCATTAAAGCCGTCAATACACTAACAATAAAGCTTGGCATCTGTTCTTCAGTGAATTGTTTAGAATTATACAATCCCTCTTCAATAGGATGATTAATGGCTTGTATAAATGGTATTTTAGCAAGTACTGGACCTGCTAAGATGACAGTTGGAATACCTATGATAGTGCCATAAAGCAAAGTGCGTCCCATGTCAGCTTTAAATATTTCAGCAATGGCCGTTGGTCCAGGGTGAGGCGGTAAAAAACCATGGGTAACAGATAATGCGGCAGCCATAGGAATACCAATATATAATGGTGATATACGAAGCGTTGCGGCAATAGTTAATATTAACGGAAGCAATAAAACAAAGCCGACTTCATAAAATAATGCAAATCCAACAATAAAACCAGTAAGAGTAACAGCCCATTGTATTTTTTTATCGCCAAAAGTATTAATTAACGTTGTTGCAATACGCTGAGCACCACCACAATCCGCCAATAGTTTTCCTAGCATAGCACCAAAACCCATTATTAGTGCTAAGCTACCAAGTGTTCCCCCTACTCCATTTTTTATGGATTGAACCACCTCCATTACAGGCATACCTTCCATGATACCTACACTTAAGGCGACAAGAATTAACGCAATAAAACCATTGACGCGCAGCGGCAACATTAAAACAAGCAATAACGCTACGCCTATTGCAATAATGATTAATGGCATGAATATTTCCTCTAAAATAATCTAATATGTTATCGGTAACATTAGGAATTATAGAGGAAAATAAAAAAAATAATGGAAAAAATATTTAAAATGAGAATCAGATCACATTTTACAAATTTGTTTTTTTTGCGCCATCAAAATATAATTAACATCAAGGTTAGGTCCTAACTTAAACTCATTTTTAAGTAGGTGATATTCCATGCCAATGATATCTTCAACAACCAAATTAGCTTGTTCAACCCAATGCATTAATTCTGAAGGACGAATGAATCTGTTAAAATCATGAGTCCCTTTTGGAACCAATCGAGCAATATATTCTGCGCCATAAATCAAAAGTAATTTTGCCTTGTGATTACGATTTATTGTCGATAAAAAGAGTTTGCCATTCGGTTTAAGTAACGTTGCGCAAGCTTGGATTATCGAAAAGGGATCTGGGACGTGTTCTAATAACTCCATACAGGTAATCACATCATAAGAAGCGGGATATTCCTTAGCATGATCTTCAACGGTTTGCTTTTGGTAATTAATGACCAAGTTATTTTCTTTTGCATGCAACCGAGCAACTGCCAGGGATTCATCAGCCAGATCTATCGCTGTGACAGCAGCGCCTAATTTTGCAAGACTTTCGGATAAAATGCCGCCACCACATCCGACATCTAACACTCGCTTATCTTCTAAACAACCTACTTCCTGTTTAATAAAATCCACACGTAACGGATTGATAATGTGTAAAGGTCTGCATTTGCCATTTGGATCCCACCACTGAGCTGCTAACTGAGAAAACTTGCTTATTTCTTTGAAATCAATATTTTGCGTCATGGGATCTCTTCTATCCAAAAATCTTTCCTATAAAATACTATTTTATGTCATGGTAAGTATGAATAAAAGACTAAAATTGAATGCAATATAAAAAAATATGAGTGAATAATAGGTATAAACACAGGAAAACTTATAAAAAGTCAAAATAATAAGGTTAATAAGAATAAATAATTCTAATTTTAAAATAAACAGTTAGATTAAAATTGATAATGAATTCTTGTTTCCCCTTGTATTTCATGGCATGATTTGTAATTTTATGCTTCTAATATAGTAATGGTTAGGCATTAATTAAAGCTACAATTAAATAATTATTTTGAGGACAAGGTAAAAATTCATGAGTACAGGTACTATGAAAAAAAGTCACTCTCAGTGGAGCTCACGCATGGGGTTCATGCTTGCTGCTGCGGGTTCCGCTGTTGGGTTAGGAAACATTTGGAAGTTTCCGTATATGGCAGGAGAAATGGGCGGTTCAGCATTTGTGTTGACCTATTTACTGTTTATGTTTTTAATCGGCCTACCTATTTTGGTTTTAGAATGGTTAATTGGTCGTCGTGGACAAAAAAATCCAATTCACACAATGGAAGATGTTGCGATTTCAGAAGGACGTTCTAAGTCTTGGAAATGGGTAGGCATTATTGGCGTGCTCGGCTCATTTTTAATTCTTTCATTTTATAGTGTCATTGGTGGCTGGGCGACAGATTATATCGTGCTTGCAGCTCATGGGGCATTCAAAGGCGCCAATGGTGAAATTACAGGCCAATTATTCAGTGACTTTCTAGGTAATGTAAACAGTTTACTCATATGGCACACGGTATTTATGTTTGCTACCGCCTTTATTGTGGCATTAGGTGTTGGTGCAGGTTTAGAACGTGGCTGTAAAGTGATGATGCCAGGATTAGGCATATTACTATTGGTATTAGTGGGCTATGCTGCTTATGTAAGTGGTCCATACTTTGGTCAAGCTTTTAAATTCTTATTTACCCCAAATTGGTCAGCAATTAGTGGCACAGCGGTGTTAGCAGCGTTAGGGCATGCGTTCTTCAGTTTATCCTTAGGAATGGGCATAATGATGGCATACGGATCTTACCTTGGTAAGGATGTAAATTTACTATCAACTGCACGTACTGTGGTAATCTTAGACGTAATCGTCGCTATGTTATCGGGTATGGCGATATTCCCATTAGTTTTTGCCAACGGTTTACAACCAGGTGAAGGTCCTGGCCTTATCTTTGTTACACTTCCCATTGCCTTTGGTAATATGGCTGGCGGAACCATTTTAGGTATCCTATTTTTTATCTTCTTAACTTTTGCGGCGTTAACGTCTTCCATTTCATTGCTTGAACCAACCGTCGAGCTATTAGAAGAAAAAACCCATATGGGACGTAAAACTGCAACCGTAGTAAGCAGTATTATTATCTGGGCATTAGGTATTGCTTGCATATTATCATTTAATGAATGGTCAGGCGTAAAATTATTTGATAAAAACATTTTTGATTTACTGGATTATTTAACCAGTAAAATCATGTTACCTGTTACGGGATTAGGAACTGTAGTGTTTGGAGCATGGATGATGAATCAAAAACGTATCCGTGAAGAATTAAACTTAAATGAATTTTGGTTTAGTGTCTGGACATTAGTATCTCGATTTATTGTTCCTGTTGCGGTCATCTTAATTCTTATTTACGGATTTATTTAAATAATAACAAATTGATATAATCTTTATGTTACAAGCCTTGATATCCATCAAGGCTTTTTTTTACATCTCTTATTTAACAAAAAACAGACAAACAATTAATAAATTTTACTAACTTGTATTGAAATATTATTTTTTATTCCCATATAGCAATACAATAAGAAATCAAACCGTTACATTAATATTATTCAGTAAATATTAACGACTAAAGCATCATAAAACATTGACAAAAATTATAAAAATTTGTCGATAATAAAGTAATGTGGCATATAACGTTAATTGAAATAACTAAATATAGTAGAGGAACTAGTTAATGAGTAAGCAAGGCACTGAAACTCGTGGATTTCAATCTGAAGTTAAACAAATTCTACATTTAATGATTCACTCTTTATATTCCAATAAAGAGATATTTTTAAGAGAGCTCATTTCCAATGCCTCTGATGCAGCCGATAAACTTCGCTTTAAAGCATTAGAAAATCCTGATCTGTATGCTGGGGATGGTGAACTTGGTGTGCGCATTTGGGTAAATAAAGAAGCGGGAACTTTATCCATTTCTGATAATGGTATTGGTATGACGCGTGATGAAGTCATTGAAAATTTAGGTACGATTGCAAAATCAGGCACCAAAGCATTTTTAGAATCCATTGGAAGTGATCAAGCGAAAGACAGCCAATTAATTGGTCAATTCGGTGTGGGTTTTTATTCTGCCTTTATTGTTGCCGATAAAGTAACAGTAAGAACACGTGCTGCAACTGCTAAAGCAGATGAAGCAGTGATGTGGGAATCTGCTGGTGAAGGTGAATATACCATTTCAGATGATAATAAAGAAACTCGCGGTACCGAAATTACCTTACATTTAAAAGATGATGAGAAAGAGTTCTTAGATGATTGGCGCTTACGTACCATTATCAGCAAATATTCTGATCACATTTCATTACCTGTAGAAGTGCAAACTACAGACGAAGAAAGTAAAGAAGTCAAATGGGAAAAGGTCAACAAAGCACAAGCACTTTGGACTCGCAACAAATCAGACATTACTGATGAAGAATATAAAGAGTTTTATAAACATCTTTCGCACGATTTCGCTGATCCATTAAGTTGGAGTCATAATCGTGTAGAAGGTAAACAAGAGTATACCAGTTTACTTTATATTCCAGCTAAAGCACCGTGGGATATGTGGAATCGCGATAATAAACACGGCTTAAAATTGTATGTGCAACGTGTATTTATTATGGACGATGCTGAACAATTCATGCCAAACTATTTACGTTTTGTGAAAGGATTAATTGATTCAAATGATCTACCATTAAATGTATCGCGTGAAATTCTGCAAGACAATAAAATCACCCAAAGTCTACGTAATGCATGTACTAAACGTGTACTACAAATGCTTGAAAAATTGGCTAAAGATGACAAAGAACAATATCAGCAATTCTGGAACGAATTTGGTTTAGTATTAAAAGAAGGCACCGGTGAAGACTTTGCTAACCGCGAAGCAATAGCAAAATTACTGCGTTTTTCTTCAACTCATACGGATAGTAATGCACAAACGGTATCGTTGGAAGATTACATCAGCCGTATGCAAGACGGTCAAGAAAAGATTTACTACATAACAGCAGACAGCTATGGTGCTGCAAATTACAGTCCTCATCTAGAGCTATTCCGTAAAAAAGGCATTGAGGTGTTGTTATTATCCGATCGTATTGATGAATGGATGATGAGCAACTTAACTGAATTTGATGGTAAACAATTCCAATCAGTCAGTAAATCAGATGAATCTATTGAAAAACTGGCTGATCAAGATACTGAAGAACAAAAACAAGTTGAAAAAGAACTTGAGCCATTTATTGAAAGAGTAAAAACGATATTAGGTGATAAAGTTAAAGAAGTTAAAATAACTCATCGTTTAACTAACACACCTGCTGTTGTCACAACCGCTGCTGACGAAATGAGCACACAAATGGCCAAATTATTTGCCGCAGCTGGACAAAAAGCGCCTGACATAAAATACACGTTTGAAATCAATCCAGATCATAAACTGGTTAAACGTATAGCTGATACCCAAGATGAAAGTGCATTTACCGATTGGGTTGAGTTATTACTTGATCAAGCATTACTGGCTGAAAAAGGTTCATTAAGTGACCCAAGTAAATTTATTCAAACTATGAATAAATTATTAGCGCAAGAATAAACTTACGTTAACCAAAAGCAGCTCCGATAGGTTTGACTAATTGGGGCTGTTTTATATCCGATCTTCTGTTTTTTGTTTTATGGATCCATTATAGCAAAGAATTTATTAGCAACTAATTTCTAGCAAAAATTTGATATTAATCACATTTTTTTGTTTTTCTTCTTTTCATTTTTATTTAGCAATTCATAATAAAAAGATTTAAAAATCAACCCCCCAATTCAATGAAAGTTCATAAAATATTAAATAATAATGTAATTGTTACCCTTGATGATAAAGGAAAAGAGTTAATCCTGACCGGTCGCGGTATTGGTTTTAAAAAACGAGAAGGTGATTTAATCGATATTAATCTTATTGAAAAACAGTTTTCGCTAAATAATAAAGAAATATTGCCAAAATTTAATGAATTACTTTCTGAAATTCCATTAGAAGTGTTAACCTGTTCTCAAATTATAATTAATTATGCTAAAGAAGTTGTAGAAAGTAAACTTCAAGACAGTATTTACATTTCACTGACCGATCATATTCATTCTGCTATTGAGCGCCATAAACAAGGGTTTGATATTCCAAATGGTTTTTTATGGGAAATCAAAAAGTTCTATCCGAAAGAATTCCAAATTAGTCTTTATGCATTGTCCGTTATAAAAGAACGCCTTGGAATAGAATTACCAGAAGATGAAGCAGGATTTATCACATTTCATATTATCAATGCACAACTCAATGGCACCATGCCCAATATTGTGAACATGACCAAAATTATGCGCGAAATACTTAATATTGTAAAATATCATTTTAAGTTTGAATATGACGAAGATTGCCTATCTTATCAACGCTTTGTAACGCATTTAAAATTTTTTGCACAACGAATTTTAAATAAAGGAACACCAACGCAACAAGATTCCTCATTGTATGAAATTATTCGCCAAAAATATGAACAAGCTTACTTATGCACGAAGCAAATTGATTTACATCTTATTCAACAGTATCAGCATCCACTTACCGATGACGAAAGCTTATACTTAACCATTCATATAGAACGGTTGAGAACCGAACTAAAAAAAGCATTAATGTGAGATATATCACAATTTATCAATCACATTTTGAGAAGTCATACCATGCCATAAAAAATTATGCTAACCTACAAACCTCATTTACTGGATTGTTATTGCATGGCAAATTAATTTACTATGCAAGCAAAACCTAGATCGCTTGATAACAAGGGATCTAGGTTTTTTTTTGCGCGGTAAAAGCGTTAAACAAATAAGGATAAGGAATGAAAAACAAAGAACTTGCCGAATCAATCATTAACAACGTGGGTGGAAAAGACAATATCACCAGTCTAGTTCATTGTGCTACTCGTTTACGTTTTGTATTGAAAGATGACAGTAAAGCGGATGCGCAGTCACTGAAAAAACAAAAAGGGGTGATTACCATTGTACAAAGCGGTGGGCAATTTCAAGTAGTAATTGGAAATCATGTAGCCGATGTATTTAATGACATAATGCAACTCACCAATCTTAATGAAAATAATACAACCAATGTTCCCTCTGATAAAAAAATGGGTGTATTTTCAAAATTAATTGATTTAGTTTCGGGTATTTTTATTCCAGCATTGGTTGTCATCGTCGCTGGTGGTATTTTTAAAGGAATAATCTCATTATTGCAAGTGTTAGAGATTGTTCATGCAAACACCTCTACATATAACTTCTTGTTCGCAATTGCGGATGCGCCATTTTATTATTTACCAATCATTTTAGGTTTTTCAGCTGTTAAAAAATTTGGAGGGAATCCTTATGTAGGGATGGCATTAGGTGGAGCACTTGTACATCCTAACATTGTTAGCATGCTAGGCGGAGCATTTGAATTACAAACTTCTTTATTTAATATACCAATTCAGTTAATTCCTTATGCATCATCCGTATTTCCTATTATCATTGCTAGCTGGTTCTATTCGTTACTCGAACGTAACTTTAACAAGATTATGCATGATTCATTCAAAAAATTTATTGCACCATTACTCGGCATTATCATTACCGTTCCATTAACGTTTGCGGTGATAGGTCCAGTAGTAGCATTTTTAAGTGATATTGTGGCTACAGGCATCATCTACGTTTATCAACTGAACTCCATAATTGCATCAATGATTTTAGCAGGACTTTGGCAAGTTATGGTTATCTTTGGTATTCATTGGGGAATGGTGCCATTTGCAATGAACAATTTTAATCTTTACAACGAAGATTTTATGATGCCTATCTTATTCCCAGCGGTATTTGCACAAGTCGGTGCAGTATTGGCGATCATGTTACGCAGTAAAGATCAACAAACGAAAGCATTAGCCAGTTCGTCGGTATTATCCGGTATTTTTGGGGTCACTGAACCGGCTATTTATGGAATTAACCTACCATTAAAACGCCCATTTGTGATTGGCTGTATATCAGCAATGATTGGAGGCAGTATTGTTGGTTATTACCATTCAGTAATCTATTCATTCAGTTTTATAAGTATTTTTTCCTTCTTACAATTAATTCCTCCAACAGGAATTGATGAAAAATTCTATGCGGTGGTATTTGGCTCCCTCATTTCATTTAGCGTCGCAACACTCGTAACTTACCTGTTTGGTATTCCTAAGGATAAAAAAGCAAACAAAGAAGATCAGCCTCAAAACAGCAATGTAGAAAAACAAATCAATGAAGTTCAACAAATGCATACCACGACTATTTCAAGCCCAATGACCGGTAAAGTGATCCCATTAAGTCATGTTAATGACGCTACATTTGCAAGTGAACTGATGGGTAAAGGTTCAGCAATCATTCCAACCATTGGTCAAGCATTGGCACCTGAAGATGGTGAAGTTGTATCATTATTTAGAACCAAACATGCTATTGGATTTCTTACTGATTCCGGTGCTGAAATACTTATCCATATTGGTATAGATACCGTAAAATTAGATGGTCAATATTTTGAAGCTCATGTCGAAGCGGGGAGTAAAGTTAAAAAAGGTGATCGATTAGTCAGCTTTGATATTGACGCCATTAAACAAGCTGGTTTTGAAATCTCGACTCCAATAATTATCACCAATAGTGATAACTATAAAGATGTGAAGACCATTTTCATGCAAGGCGATATTCAAGCTGGCGATGCATTACTAGCATTAAACAAATCCGAAGATAAGGAGTAATACATGTCTAAACTGTTTCCTAGTGATTTTTTATGGGGTGGCGCAATTGCAGCCAACCAAGTTGAAGGGGCTTACCGAGAAGACGGTAAAGGTTTGTCCACATCCGACTGTACGCCCAACGGACTATTTGGCGATATTGTTGACCGTAATAAGAATAATATTACCAGTATAAAAGATCGCGCTATTGATTTTTATCATCGCTACCCGGAAGACATTTCTTTATTTGCCGAAATGGGTTTTACCTGTTTACGTACCTCCATTGCATGGACACGTATTTTTCCGAATGGTGATGAACTTGAACCAAATGAAGCGGGGCTTGCTTTCTATGACAAATTATTTGATGAAATGCTCAAACATCACATCACACCATTAGTCACATTATCTCATTATGAAATGCCCTATCACTTAGTAACTCAATATGGCGGTTGGGGTGATCGCAAAGTAATTGAATTCTTTACTCGTTATGCTAAAACAGTATTTGAACGCTACAAAAATAAAGTAAAACATTGGTTAACATTTAATGAAATCAACATGTCGTTGCACGAGCCATTTACGGGTGTCGGTCTGGAAAGAAACAGCACCAAAGCACAAATCTATCAAGCGATTCATCATCAACTCGTTGCTAGTAGTCAAGCTGTAAAATTGTGTCATCAAATCATTCCGGATGCCAAAATTGGGAATATGCTACTTGGTGCTGTGGCATATCCACTCACACCAAAACCAGAAGATGTCTGGGCAACCTTACAAGAAAATCATGGTTGGCTGTTCTTTGGTGATGTGCAAGCACGCGGTTATTATCCAACTTACATGACGCGTTTTTTCAAAGAGAATAATATTGAGTTAGAGATTACCGATCAAGACCGGGAAGATCTAAAAGAAACCATTGATTTTATCTCATTTAGTTATTATATGAGTTGTTGTGGTACCGCTGATGATTCTTTACGACAAAAAGGAAATATTTTGGATATGGTACCAAATCCACATCTAAAAGCCTCGGAATGGGGTTGGCAAATCGATCCGATCGGCATCCGTTATCTACTTAACATGCTTTATGAGCGTTTCCAAAAACCGTTATTTATTGTTGAAAATGGCCTTGGCGCTAAAGATAAATTAGAAGCAGATGGTACTATCAATGATGATTATCGCATTAATTATATGAATGATCATCTTGTACAAGTGCGCGAAGCAATCAACGACGGTGTAGAAGTGATGGGTTATACCAGTTGGGGACCAATTGACTTAATCAGTGCTTCAAAAGCGGAAGTGACCAAACGTTATGGATTTATTTATGTCGATTTAAATCAAGATGGATCAGGTAGTTTAACTCGTTATAAAAAGAAAAGTTTTTATTGGTATAAATCGGTGATTTCATCCAAAGGGGCGAACTTAAAATAATCATGACACAGGTAAGTGATTAATTATCCTTACCTGCTAATTGATTTAGCCCATCCATAATATAATGCCATATGAGACTCAAGACTTAAGATGAAAAATAAAACAATAAAAATAGCACTAATCACAGGATCAATTGCTCTAACTGCACTAATAACAGGATGCTGCAACCCATCAAGTCAAGCATCAAATAATAACGAGCACAATCATAATGATGAGATCACCATCTATTTTGCGCGTCACGGTAAAACGTTATTTAATACCTATGATTTAGTACAAGGTTGGGCGGATTCCCCATTAACGGATAAAGGTATTGAAGTTGCACGTTATTTAGGAGAAGGATTTAAAAACAAGCAAATTCAATTTGATGCCTATTACACCAGTGATGCCGGTCGTCAACGTGAAACAATGCAGGTATTGTTACGTCAAAAAGGCATTCAAGAGTACCAAATTCAAGAACTCAAAGAACTACGTGAAGTCTTTTATGGAGGATTTGAAGGCGGATCCAATACTAAAATGGTGTCCGCTTCAATGAAGGATCTTGGCTACAAATCGGTTAACAACTTCTATAAAAGCTATGCAGAAGGACAAATTCCAGTGGCAACGCTGACCGATGCAATAGCGAAAAGTGATCCCAAACACGAAGCAGAAAACTTTGAACAAGTTAAAGAACGGACTCAAAATGCCCTCAAAAGTATTATAAAAACTGCACAAGAGAAACATCAAAAAAACGTTTTAGCGATTTCATCCGGCATGTCAATGCAAGTTATGATATCCGATCTCACCGACGATCCAATTAAAAACAAACCTCTATCAAATGCCACCGTTGTTAAAATCGTTTACCAAAATGGTAAATACCGTGTAGTTGAAATTGGCAATATGGACTATGTTAATTTAGGTAAATCATCCCTAAATAAGTAATGAGAAAGGAGAAAACCATCAATAACCTAAAACATAATTAAAACAATTAAAGTGGAATAATAGGATTGTCATTGCTTTTGCAATAAAACCTAAATGTTTAGTAAAAGTAAAAAGCTCATCAATACCAAACATTTTTAATTCAGGATAAACAGTTAGGAAAACAACAATGAAAATGAAATATCTAACATTGGTACTTTTTAGCATAAACAGTTATGCCGTATTTGCTAATGAATCCTCCCAGCATTATGAACCAAAAACCCTATGGGATAATGCCTTTTTTAAAGAGACCAAATTAGAACTCTCTACACGCAACCACTGGAAATATCTAAAAGAAAACGCATCCCAACCAAAAGAAGTGCATAGTGCATGGGGGCAAGCATTTACGTTTAATTACAAATCGGGTTATTGGTTCGATACTCTTGGTTTTGACTTAACTTACGATAATATAATAAAACTTGGTGCTAGTGACTACTTCGCTACACGTAATTTACTCTATAACGATGGTAAACAGCCGAACAAACACAATGCCCATGGTTTTAATAAATTTACCCAACGCTATGCAAAAATCAAACTCGGCAATGAACAATTAAATTTTAATGGTAAAGCCGGTTGGCATAGTTTAAAAGATATGGGCGTTATTAGTTCCTCACAACACTTAACTCGTAATAGTTATTTAGGTTACAGTGGTATACTCAAATATTCTAATTTAGCGTTATCATTAGCCTATATTGACAGCACCTTACCGCGAGAGTCATCCAAAAAAGTGCATTTTTATAGCTTAGACAAAAAGCACAAAATTGATAACATCAAATCAGCCGGCATTGCCTATAAAAACAAAATTATTAAACTGGATTACTCCTATGGCGAGGCAAAAGATTACATCAAACGTCATGCCATTGAATTTTCTTATAAACCAACCGAAAAACTTATCTTAGCTTCACAGATTTACGGCAGCACTGCGCTAAAAAATCATAATAAAATGAAAGCAAATGTTCGAGATTTTGATGATTCAGCTTGGCATTATGCAACGGACATTGAATGGAAAGAATCCAAATGGAGTGCCAAGTTTGGGATTGCTTATACGGATGCTAATCGTAAAGGCGCGATAGGTTATTATGGACGTCATCTAGGTAAAAACAATCGTGGACGCTATAACGGCATGGCAGCGACAGGGGCCGACTATATGCGTGATGGCGAAGTAGTAGTATCAAGCATATTAAGTTATGATTTATTTGAAGATAACACCGTAGGTTTATACTTCAACTATGGTGAATTTAATTATAAACATGAAACTCTAAAAAATGGAGAAATCAATGTGTTCAACATCTGGAAACCTGCCAGTGGAACATTAAAGAATCTCTCGATTCTGTCAAAATTAGGTTATGGTTGGTCTTATAAAACTTTGAGCAGTAAAGACATTACGCCTAAATTAAGAGATGGTCGTGCTCAGCGTTCACCAACATTATCAGCAGAAACCATTGTTGATTATCGATTTAATTTGTTATAACAAAAAGGACGAAACTATGAAAATCAAAAAATTTATCAAACTTGCCAGCTTATCGATAATTCTTACCGCCTCAATTGCCCAAACGTTTGCTGCGGAAGTGAATTTGTATGTAACTCGTCATGGTAAAACTATGTTCAATAACGTTCATCGTGCTCAAGGTTGGTCAGATACTCCATTAACCCAACCAGGTATCGAAGTTGCCGAGCAGCTAGGACGTGGTCTAAAAGATGTCAACTTTATTGCAGCTTATTCAAGCGATTTGGGACGTGCTCGCCAAACTGCCCGCATTGTTTTAGACGCAAAAGGACAATCATTACCAATTAACGAAATGAAAGCACTTCGCGAAACATGTTTTGGTGTTTTTGAAGGTGATTTTGATCCTAATATGTGGGGACCTGCGGCTAAACATTTAGGCTATTCAGACGACAAGGCGTTAATGGAAGAATTCTGGAAAGGCAAAATCAGATTAAACAAAATAATGGATGCCATTGCTGCTGTCGAAAAATCAGGTGAAGCAGAAAACTACAAAAAAGTTAAAACGCGTATGCAAGCTGCATTAAAAGTCATTGCTGAGTCAGCTAAAGCTCATGGTGGTGGTAATGTGCTAGTAGTATCCCACGGCATGGCCATCACAGCCATGGTTGAAGAATGGCTTGATACACCAGTCAAAGGAGGATTGGGTAATGCAAGTGTAACTAAAATTCGTTATACCGATGACGGTAAATTTATTGTCGAAAGTTTAGGTGATATGAGCTATGTTGAAAAAGGAAAAGCTCTCGAAAAATAAATGCAACAAGAAATAAATGCGATTAATGCGATTAAAAAGACTCACTTTAGTGAGTCTTTTTTACTTTGCATCATTATTGAGTAAAATCACTGTTTAACGTTTCTTTTATGAGCAGTGTTGCACAAATACTGATGAGTGACGCAACGGCAACATAATACCCTACCCAAGATAAATTCCCATTTGATACCAAATAATTGGCAATAATTGGCGCAATGGATGCCCCTAAAATGCCACCAATACTGTAAGCGACAGAAGATCCTGTATAACGAACATGGGTTGGAAAAATTTCAGGTAAAAAAGCGCCCATAGGAGCAAATACGATGCCCATTAAAAACAGCTCTAAAGATAGATAGCTCAAAACGAATCGATCTGAACCACTTGCCATAAACTGCGTCATAACTGTGCCAGATAAGGCGACACACAACAAGCCAACAACCAGTACAGGTTTACGCCCATATTTATCACTTAAACGAGCAGAGATTGGCGTCGCTATCGCCATAAAGACAATTGCAATACATAAAAAACCTAAAAAATTACCTTTAGTAATACCTAAATATTGGGTGCCATATTGTAATAAAAATGCAGTAGTGATATAGAATAAAGTATAACAACCAATCATTGAAAACGAACCTAAAGCCAATGTTTTCCAATGATGAACCAAAATGTCAATCGCTGGTATTTTAACTTGCTCTTTGCAGCGCAATGCTTTGGTAAAAATGGGGCTTTCAACCAATTTCAAACGCACATACAATCCAATAATCACCAATACTGCGCTTAATAAAAATGGTATACGCCATCCCCATTGTAAAAATTGTTCATTAGACAATGATAATGTAACCAACAAAAACACACCATTAGATAATAAAAAACCCACTGATGGTCCTAACTGTGGAAACATACCAAACAATGCTCGCTTATTTTGGGGGGCATTTTCCGTTGCCAGCAAAGCTGCGCCACCCCACTCACCACCAAGCCCTAACCCTTGTGCAAGTCTTAAAATGCACAGTAAAAACGGCGCCCAAAAACCAATAGCGCTATAGCCCGGTAATAATCCAATTCCGGTCGTGGCAACACCCATTAAAATAAGGGAAAACACTAAGGTTGATTTGCGCCCTATTTTGTCACCGAAATGCCCAAATAAAAAGGCGCCAATTGGACGAGCAACAAAGGCAATACCAAATGTGGCAAAAGATTGTAACGCCTGAGCAGATGGGGAACTGTCAGGGAAAAATACCGGTCCAATGACCAAAGCAGCCGCTGTTGCATAGATATAAAAATCATAAAACTCAATAGCTGTACCGATAAAACTGGCCAAAGCAACTCGAGACATTGAATTAGCAGATGTAATGTTTGAATCCATAATCCTATTCCCTTCAATATAGTTGTAATTTTAAGATAAATAAAGACATTATAATCAGAGTTAATGCTTTTACCATGTAAAATAAAAAAAATTATAACCATATCCATAATATAAGAAGTCGATATAATAGATCGCGTGCATCTTTACTCAATAAGGATATTTATGTTTTATCTCTGCACCTATTGCTCGCCAATGGGTTTAATCACGCTTGCTAGTGAGCAAAATAAATTGGTTGGTGTCTGGATCGAAGGGCAAAAATATTTCGGACAGATAGAACATGCTCAAAAACACCATCAGCCTAATTTACCCATCTTCAATACGACCAAGAAATGGCTTGACGACTACTTTAACGGTAAAAAACCAACAATTGAAACATTACCCTTAGCGCCACAAGGAACACCTTTTCGACATTTGGTCTGGGATATTTTATGCCAAATTCCTTATGGTCAAGTCATTACTTATGGCGACATCGCCAAACAAATCAAGAAAAAAACCAATACAGCAAGCATGTCAAGCCAAGCAGTGGGTGGGGCTGTTGGTCATAACCCAATATCCATTATCATTCCATGTCATCGCGTCATTGGCGCTAAAGGTAATTTAACCGGTTATGCAGGTGGAATTGATAAAAAAATTGCCTTACTCAAACTGGAAAATGTAGATACGTCTCAATTTGTTATTCCAACCAAAGGGACCGCACTTTAACGAATTGAAACATCAATATGCCTAGCTGTATGTGAGGAAAACAGGTATCATTGCTGATTAAACAATGAATTATATCATTAATCTTATGAATATGAGAAATTTTTAGGCGTCGTGTTAAGTTGCTGTTATCAACCATGCAAATGTATCATAAGATAGATAACGCAATAATCATCATTATGCTAAAAAAGAGGCACCCCACTGGGGTGATCCCATTATAATTTATATGTTCGAATTTATCTGTACAAAATCCTTTAAGGCATTATACTGTGCAATCATTAAAAAATAGAATAATCAATCAATAAACAAATAAAATGAGAAATGTACTGCTCAGCTTATTGTTAATCATATCTTTCCCCGCATTCAGTTCCATTTATGCTTATAAAGGTTATATTGCCGACAACCCAATTATGTTGTATATAGAAACCTATTTAAATCACATTAATAAAGGTTTTTGGGTTTATCAAAATGACTTTCAACAACACCTGAATACACTATCTAATGAATGTGAATTCATCCGTTCATGCCCTGAAAATAGAACCCGTTTAGTTCTGTACGATGAGCAAGATATCTATATTGATGAAATCTCTAAAAAAATAAAAGTGAAGGATTCAAGTCATTATTTTAAATTTATCAACCTGCACTTTGAACACGCTGACACTCAAAAGTTTTTACCTGAAACATTAAAGGGTTATTGGTTCGATGGAAAAGTACATCAACAATACTCTGTAGTATTACAAAAACAGTTTGTCATAAATGACCAGTCCACTGCCGAATTAAATCGCATTGAATTATTACAATCCACTTCCTTGAGCAAAGTCTATTTTACGGCCGTTTTATCAAAACAGAAAAACAATCACATCAAATTAGTAGGTATTAATGTTTACGATAAAAAACATCATAACTTGCTGCAACAAATCCAAAATTTAGATTACAGTTACAACGGTTTTAACAGTATTAGTCTTGAAGATATCAACTTTGATGGTAAAGCGGATTTAGCCATTAAAAAGTATCGCTCAAATGCCAGATTAGGCGATAACTACGACTATTATCTCAATGACAACGGTAAATTTATCGCAACAAACTTATGGGGAAGTAACATCAACTTTAACAAAAAAGACAAATCAGCAACTGGCACAAAAACATGTTATGATTATGACGAAAAAGAGCAAAAAATCCTGATTCAAATCGATAGCGTTTATCACTACAAAAATAAACACTATATTCATAAATCAAATCATTGCCAGATACATTTTTTTAATGCTCAAATAAGCCGTCAATGTACCGAAATGGAATACAATGCTTGTTTATTAAAACGAAATAATATCAATACTGAAAATCCACACTATTTAGGTGAAGATAATATTTTGCACAAAAACATGGTGTGGGATAAAGGTAAATTAATTGATGGAGTTATAGATGATTGATTATGATGCTTTTCCTGAACAACGACAATCTTACATTCAACAGTTATTGAAAGACAAAGGTCGAGTCGTTAATGCTGACTTAATTAAATTACTCGGTGTTTCAGAACACACGATTCGCCGCGATTTACAAAAACTTACGCGCGATGGAATCTGCAAACGTGTTTATGGAGGCGCGGTCAGTCAGTTAAAACAATCAGCCAGCTTCGAAACAAGAATGACGCAAAGCGTTAGTGAAAAATCATCGGTTGCCAAACGATGCGCTGAACTGATCAAAGACAATTCCTGTATATTTATTGACGCAGGCTCAACCTATTTGACCATGGCAAGCTATATCCCCACCGATATGAATTTAACCATTGTGACAAATTCTCCTCAAATTGCTTCACTTCTCAGTAGTCGAACTCAGGGGGAGCTTATTTTACTTGGTGGAAGAGTTAACCCTCAAACAGGCAGTACCATGGGTTCAGATACGGTAAATCAAATTCGTAACATGGTCTTTGATCAAACATTTATTGGTGTCTGTGGACTCGATCCACAAGCCGGATTAAGTGCCGTTTATTATGAAGACGCTTGTTTTAAAAAGGAAGTGATTGCCCAAAGTAATGAAGTTGTCGCCGCTGTAATTGCCGATAAAATGTTACAGATAGCCCGTTATAAAGTAGCAACGTGTGAAGATATCGATATTGTTGTAGTCAGTCAAGAAACGAAAATTGAAGGTTTTGAGAATTTTGATCTAACAATAGAAGTCGCCTAATGGATTCGCATCAAGGTCGAGCGAATCTATTTTTTAGCTACGTTGATTGTAAAGTTAATATCAATTGAATGGTTTTTAGAACGGCACTATCACGGTTATAGCCAGTAATAAACTTAGCTTTCGCTTTCGTTTCTTCAAAAGCATTACGCATGGCAAAACTGTATTGGGCTTGTTCTAATAATTCAATATCGTTATAACCATCGCCAAATGCCATAGTTTCCTGAGCCGTTACTTTAAGCATTTCTTGTAATTTCTTGATAGTAGTACCTTTATGCACATCATAATCAGTGATATCAATCCAAGTTGCCTCTGATACAACAATATACACCTTATCCTCATAAGGGGTTAAATGCAAACGCGTTTGTGGACATTGCCCCGTTTCATCATAGACCGTGATTTTAATAAAATCATCGGAAATTGAACTGAGTTCATCAACTTCAATAATAGCAGCATAAGATCCACGAACTTTTTGTTTCAATCTTACTGGTAAATCGGAACGAATCACTGCCCCTTTTGCTGTACAGGCAATGATGACATGATCGGTACTGACTTGTTCCAATGTTTTGATAATACGTTGTCCTACCTCATTGGGTAAAAAAGAACGATAGATAAATTCTCCATTAAATTTAATTGTTGTAGCACTGTCACCAACGATCCAAATCCGTTTACTCTCATCACCAAACAACTCTTCTACCCGCTCACACTGTTTGCCTGTACAAGCAACAAAATGGACATTCTCATTTGTCATTTGTGCATAAACTTTTGCAAACAGTTCACGATCATAATCGCCTTGTTCGTTTAAAAAAGTTCCGTCTAAATCACTGATAATTAATTTAATCATTTATTTTTCCTCTCACTCACTAATGGATATTTTATTAATATGATTTAGTATGATGCTTTATGATGGATTTAGCAATATTTTATTACTTTCTGTTGTTGATTTTTATTTTATCTTAACGTAATTTAAAGCCAAGTGTTGAATATAATGTTACATTATAAGTTAATGGATAATATTAACATTAATAAATTTTACCTAGTTCATTAAAAGAAGATTAAAGATTTAATTTTAGTCATAAATGAAGAAAAGGCATCAACATCGAGCATGTTAATTAGGTGAAATCCCTACCAATAATAAATGAACGGTATTACAGAAAAGATCCTATTCTTCTTAACTATAATTGCTTTTATGACCCATTAATGGAATTAAGTAGAAAGATTGATGATTGAATTCTGACATTAGACAGTAATTTAAAATAGACGGGACATCAGTTTGCACTCTCTGAAAATAACCGATTAAAAACATATTGTTTTGTATCATTTAATCGATGAAGATAAGTAATAAAAAAGCCTGAAAACATATTGTTTTCAGGCTTTTAATTTAAAAAATCAGGATATTAGGATTGTTTGGCTTCAATGTTATCACCCACTAATTCCAAATGAATGGTTTTACCTGGCACAAGTTTACCTGATAAGATTTGTTGTGCTAATGGGTTTTCAATCTCTTGTTGAATTGCACGTTTTAATGGTCTTGCTCCATAAATTGGGTCAAAACCAACTTTGGCAAGTTGCTCCAACGCTGCATCAGAGATGTCCAATTGATAACCGCGTTCATCCAAACGTTTTTCCACATGAGCCAATTGAATTCTGGCTATTGCTTTGATATTTTCTTGACCAAGTGGATGGAATACCACAGTTTCATCAATACGATTGATAAATTCTGGTCTAAAGTGTTTCGTTACCACAGTCATTACTAACGCTTTCATCTCATCATAACTTAATTCAACATGACCTTGTATCAAGTCTGAACCTAAATTAGATGTCATAATAATCACTGTGTTTCGGAAATCAACGGTACGCCCTTGTCCATCAGTTAAGCGTCCATCATCCAATACTTGTAATAAAATATTAAAGACATCCGGATGTGCTTTTTCCACTTCATCCAATAAAATGACGGAATAAGGACGACGTCGCACTGCTTCAGTCAAATAACCGCCTTCTTCATACCCTACATAACCCGGAGGTGCACCAATTAAACGTGCCACTGAGTGTTTTTCCATAAATTCAGACATATCGATTCTGACCATGGCATCTTCGCTATCAAACATAAAGTTAGCCAAAGCTTTACAAAGTTCGGTTTTACCTACACCCGTTGGTCCCAAAAATAAGAAAGAACCAATTGGTTTGTTTGGATCAGAAAGTCCTGCTCGACTACGACGAATCGCATTAGCTACCGCAACTACGGCTTCTTCTTGACCTATCACACGTTTATGTAACGCATCTTCCATATGCAATAATTTATCTTTTTCACTTTCCAGCATTCTTGAAACAGGAATACCCGTAGCTTTAGATAAAACTTCGGCAATTTCGTTATCGGTAACTTTATTACGCAATAACCTCATGGTTTTGCCTTCTAGCTGTGTTGCCGATGCCAGTTTTTTCTCAAGTTCGGGGATTTTGCCATATTGAAGCTCCGACATTTTATTGAGATCACCAGCACGTCGAGCTTGTTCTATTTCAGTGCGTGCTTTTTCCAACTCTGCTTTGATTGTCTGAGTACCCGAAACAGCAGCCTTCTCTGACTTCCACTCTTCTTCAAGTGACGCATACTCTTTTTCTTTCTCAGAAAGTTCATCATTTAGCATCTCAAGTCGTTTCTTACTCGCATCATCAGACTCTTTCTTAAGCGCTTGTTGCTCAAGTTTCAACTGAATAATACGGCGTTCAAGTCTATCTAATGATTCCGGTTTTGAATCCATTTGCATACGTATACTTGACGCAGCTTCATCAATTAAATCTATGGCCTTATCTGGAAGCATACGATCGGAAATATAACGATGCGATAACGTAGCAGCAGCCACAATTGCGGGATCCGTGATTTGGACATGGTGATGCAATTCATAACGCTCTTTCAAACCACGCAATATAGCAATCGTATCTTCAACAGTAGGTTCAGCCACATACACTTTTTGGAATCGACGTTCTAAAGCGGGATCTTTTTCAATATATTGACGATACTCATCCAACGTTGTAGCACCAACACAATGTAATTCACCGCGGGCTAATGCGGGTTTTAACATATTACCTGCATCCATTGCCCCATCGCTTTTACCTGCACCAACCATGGTATGGATTTCATCAATGAATAAAATAATGCGCCCTTCTTCTTTGGCTAAATCTTTTAAAACGGCTTTTAAACGTTCTTCAAATTCACCGCGATATTTTGCGCCAGCAATTAACGCCCCCATATCTAAAGACAGTACTCGTTTATTCCGTAATCCCTCAGGCACTTCACGATTAACAATGCGTTGCGCAAGTCCTTCAACAATGGCTGTTTTACCCACACCTGGTTCACCAATTAACACTGGATTGTTTTTAGTACGACGTTGTAATACTTGGATTGTACGGCGAATTTCTTCATCACGCCCAATGACTGGATCAAGCTTACCTTGTTCAGCACGCTCGGTTAAATCAATGGTATATTTTTTCAACGCACCACGTTGATCTTCGGCATTAGCATCGTTCACGTTATCACTTCCTCTTATTTGACTTACTGCCTGATTCAATCTTTCTTTGGTCACACCGGCTTTTTTAAGAATATCACCTAAACTGCCTTTTTCTTCTAACGCTGCTAATATAAAGAGTTCGGATGAGATATAACTGTCGCCATTTTTTTGCGCTAACTTGTCACAAAGATTGAATACACGTACAAAATCTTGAGATGGAATGACTTCTCCTCCCACACCTTGTACTTGTGGCAATCGATCAATTGCTTGATTGAGTTCTTGTTGTAACATTGTCACATTTGCCCCCGCTGCTGCCAGTAACGGCTTGATACTGCTGCCTTCTTGATTCAGCATGGCGGTTAAAACATGAACAGGCTCAATATACTGATTATCTTTACCTAATGCTAATGATTGTGCATCAGCTAAAGCTTGTTGAAACTTATTAGTGAGTTTATCTAACCTCATATTAATTATCTCCTGAGCAATAGATTTGGCTTAAATGCTTTAAGCAGATAAACCATTTGCATGGTTACTAAATGAGTGTGGAAAGATAAATTTCAAGAGTTTTTTATGAAATTTTTTACAAAAAATCGACAATAAAATGAATTTATATTCAGTTACTGAAATAAGCAAAATATAAATGTTCAATTTTACAACATTAGTGTAATGAATATTGCTCGTAATAACAATTGTAAGATGACATTTAGCCGCTAATCGATTATATTAGCCGCTCTATTTTGTTAGATGGTCTAACCGTGGTTCGTGATCCATCCCACGAAAAAAAACTAGGAATAATACATGTTCAAAATTGCTAAAGAATTTCAATTCGATGCTTGTCATATGTTAGACGGGCACAACAAAAAATGTCATAACCTTCACGGACATACTTATCGCTTATTGGTCGAAATTAAAGGTGATCTGATAGCTACGGGTTCCAGTGCAGATATGGTCATGGATTACGCTGATTTAAAAGCGATTGTTAAACAGCACATTGTGGATCCGCTTGATCATGCTTACCTTTATAATCAAAATAATGCTAATGAATGCCGTATCGCTTCACTATTGCAAGAGATGGATCGAAAAATTTTTGCCTTTCCTTGTCGCACCACTGCCGAAGGGATGAGTAAATTTATTTTTGATTGCCTGTCACAATACTTACCTATCTCGATGATCAAACTTTGGGAAACCCCCACATCTTACTGTGAGTACCATCGGAGCGAAAAATGACGGAATTTCGTATTGTTGAAATCTTCGAATCATTACAAGGCGAAGGTTATAATACAGGCATGCCTGCCATTTTTATTCGTTTTGCTGGGTGTAATTTAAATTGCGTTTGGTGTGATACTAATTTTCGCCGATTTACCCGTTTTACACGAGATCAGTTATTGACTAAAGTGAAACAATATACCAGCAAAAACATCATTATTACTGGGGGTGAACCAACGATGGTTACCGCCCTACCAGAATTACTTTTCCCCCTAAAACAAGCCGGCTACTTTGTTGCTATTGAAAGTAATGGATTAGGTAAAGTCGATCCTTTAATTGACTATATCGCCCTTAGCCCTAAATTTTGTTATCAAGCACGATACCAAAAAATCGCTCAACCGACTGCAAACGAAGTGCGAATTGTTGCTGAAAATCATGCAGACTTTCTCCCTTTTTGCCAATATATCGAACACCAGATTCAAGCCAAACGATATTATCTATCTCCTTGCGAAAAAAAGGGGGAATTTAATATGCTTGAAACAATTGAATTACTTGGCAAAATCAACCAAAACCGCATCGACAACAAATGGTTACTAAGCATTCAAACGCATAAGTTTGCTCATATTGAGTAATCGTTTAATTCTTTGCTATTAGTTAACTGAATAAAAAACAGATTTAGGCACTAAAATTTAATCAGTCAGCTCTACTGTTCAGCGCTATTTAATTTGGTAATGATGATGTTTTATCAAATTTTAGTAAGTTTGTTTTGTCATTCACCTTATTCATTCTGCTAATGTCAATAAGGCGTTTGACTTGCCAAATGATGAGTGTTGGTAAGGTAATAATTCTGATGAAAAAATTCTTGATTAGATAGTCCGCTCTCAATACTACTTAAACATAAATTGAATTTGAATCGACTAATTTTATGTTTATCTTGTAAAAAAGATTTAGGAGTGTATACCATTACAATTTTTCGCTTATTTACGTTGAACAACAAAATACCCCTCTTAACCCAAAAGGAAGGTGACAATAAAAAGTCATTTTTTTATCATGATTTATCCATCACCAATCCCCATTGAGATAACATCATGACACATCCCCACGTTACCAGAGCTTCCCCCCCTCCCTCTCAATTCGTCCTTAATCGTTCAATGTAAGACAAAAAAACAACGAAACGGCATACACTCCTAAATATTTTTTACAAAGCACATTATCACTTATTCATAAAACTCGACTTTCAAAGAATCATTACCCTTACCTTTAAACCACACGAAAATTTCATTGATTGGCTTATCTTAATGGTCGGTAAAACCCATTTTTTATCACTTTGCGTCCGTTATTTTGCCAAACGGTTTGAGGAAAGAGCGATGTTTCAGTATAAATGTTAACTCCACGATAAAACTTATCAACATTCTGTGCAAAAGACTAATAAAACAATCAGCCAAAGCCAAATCTGTTAATCCTTTTTTGATCAGGTTTAGACGACAGATTGTTACAAGAGTTTCAGTTATTTATGAATAATATCATTAAGTTATCCAGCTAGTTTAAAATTAAAGTATTTTTCAAAAAAAAGTTGCAAAATACATGAAACCGTGTATTTTATATTCACTCTTCAATGATTTTTTGACGTTAATCAATTCCGGATGTTCAATGATGTTGATATCTAAAAAATAATCAAATTGCAGCAAAGCTAAATCATTACTCATAACAATAGCAACAACAATAATAACAATAATCTATATTTCGTAAGCATGAAATACTAAAAGAGGATAACATGGATAAAGGATTAACCCATCTGATCAATCCATTGGA
>NZ_JAFNMX010000011.1:0-96641 GCF_026537015.1 Gilliamella sp. B2887
ACTCAGAAGTGAAACGCCGAAGTGCCGATGGTAGTGTGGGTATTACCCATGTGAGAGTAGGGAGCCGCCAGACTTTTAAATATATTGAGAGCCCAGCAGGAATGCTGGGCTTTTTTGCATACAGAAATTACAAACTTCTTTAGAAGTTTGTATGTTTGAGTATGTGATTAGATGATTATTTTATTAATCACTTTTAATAAACTATTTTTTTTATTGTTTATTCATATGTAAGTTACTAACTAATTATTAGATCCATTTATCTATGGAGTGAACAATGGATAATCTAAACTTTTTGTATCAATTCATGGGCCCAGATTTTATTGATAGATATACTACTTTACCTCAATTAATTGGTATTTTAGGTTATCTTGTAGGTATTAGTGCATTCTTACAACGTAGTGATAATGCTTTTCGTTGGCAGTTAACAATTGTTAATATCATTATGACTGTACACTTTTACTTATTGGGTCCAGAGTCTTATCCTGCGGCAATTCTTAATATAGTCAATATATTTAGAAATATTACTTCGAATTACACTAAAAATATGTTAGCAATGTTATTTTTTATTGCTTTAATGTGGATATTTTATTTTCTTACTACTCCCGATACGACTGAATTTATACATTATTTATCTGTTATCGGTACTACATTAGTTACTATTGCATTATTTCGTTTACAACAGCAGAAAATGCGGCTACTTATACTAATGAGCAGTGTTCTATGGATTATTTATAGTTTATGGATAGGATCTTTAGGTAGTCTGGCAATTGAAGTAACTTTTGCCATAATTAATATTATAACGATTATCAAATTATCTAAAAAACAAACTATATAAAGGTATATTTACTCGATTAATTCATTTTCCTATTTATTTCTTGCTGTATGTATGAAACAATTTAGCTATATAAGAATAAATTTTTTGAGGTAGTCAGTGATTGATAATGATGGCTACCGTCCAAATGTAGGAATAGTTATTTGTAACAGGTATGGTCAAGTACTTTGGGCTCGTCGTTATGGACAAAATTCTTGGCAGTTTCCTCAGGGCGGAATAAAACTAAACGAAACGCCTGAGCAGGCAATGTTTCGTGAATTAAACGAAGAAGTAGGATTATTACCTCAAGATGTAAAAATTCTATCCGTTACAAACGGTTGGTTACGCTATAAATTACCTAAACGAATGATACGTTGGGAAAATCAACCTGTTTGTATTGGTCAAAAACAGAAATGGTTTTTATTAGAATTAATCTCTGATACATCGGTAATTAATCTTAATATGTCTTCTACTCCTGAATTTGATGATTGGAAGTGGGTTAGTTATTGGTATCCTATTCGTCAGGTTATTGCTTTTAAACGTGAAGTTTATCGAAAAGCAATGAAAGAATTTTCATTGTTAGTATTTAGCATCCAATCTGAGGTGGAAGCGCCAATAGCAAATGTTTCTAAGAAGAAACGATTTAATTTCTTCGCTCATAAACGAAAAAATAAACAGTGTGTTAAAAAATGAATCAATACTTACAATTTCCTAATTTCAATCCAATTGCTTTTTCACTAGGTCCCATATCGCTCCATTGGTATGGTGCAATGTACTTATTTGGGGTACTTGGCGCACTTTATTTAGCTAAACGAAGGGCAAATAAACCTAATAGCCAATGGACAATACAACAAGTTGAAAATTTGCTATTCTGGGGTTTTTTAGGGCTTTTTATAGGCGGACGATTAGGTTATATCTTTTTTTATAATTTTAGAGTTTTTATCGAAAATCCAATTATATTGTTTAAAGTCTGGGAAGGCGGTATGTCTTTCCATGGTGGTTTAATAGGCGCAATTTGCGTTATTGCAATTTTCGCAAAAAAGAATCATAAAACCTTTATGCAAGTAGCTGACTTTGTTGCTCCATTAGTACCTATTGGATTAATGTTTGGACGATTTGGTAATTTCATTAATGGCGAACTTTGGGGGCGTGTGACTCAATCACACATTGGCATGTTATTCCCAACTTCCTCTCATGCTGATTTTATGTTTGTACAAGCACATCCAGAGTGGTTATCGCTTTATACTACTCTTAATGGTATTTTACCAAGACATCCTTCTCAGCTTTATGAAATGATGTTTGAAGGGATTGTTTTATTTATCATTCTAAATTTGTTCATTCGTAAAAATAGACCAACTGGTGCTGTTTCTGGATTGTTTTTGCTTTGTTATGGTTTATTTCGATTTATAATCGAATTCTTTAGACAACCTGATGAGCAATTGGGACTATTTTTTAATATCATTAGTATGGGACAAATTTTATGCCTACCAATGATTTTTGCTGGTATTTTATTTCTTTTATATACATATAGAGTTAACAAAAAGGCGACAACACAATGAAACAGTATTTAGCACTTATGCAAAAGATTTTAGCTGAAGGTGCGCCTAAGTCAGACCGAACAGGAACTGGAACATTATCCATTTTTGGTCATCAAATGCGGTTTAATTTACAAGATGGATTTCCATTAGTCACTACAAAAAAATGCCATTTACGTTCTATCATTCATGAATTACTATGGTTTTTAAAAGGCGACACAAATATTAACTATCTAAAAGATAATAAAGTAACTATTTGGGATGAATGGGCAGATGAGAATGGTAATTTAGGTCCTGTTTATGGAAAACAGTGGCGAGCATGGACTTCGCCTAACGGTCAGCACATCGATCAAGTATCACAACTGATAGATCAAATCAAAAATGATCCTGATTCAAGGCGTCTAATCATTTCTGCCTGGAATGTTGGGGAATTGGATCAAATGGCTTTAGCTCCATGTCATGCATTTTTTCAATTTTATGTCGTTGATGGTAAACTTTCTTGTCAGCTTTATCAACGTTCTTGCGATGTGTTTTTAGGATTACCATTTAATATCGCTAGCTATTCACTGTTGATTCATATGATTGCTCAGCAGTGTAATTTGGATGTGGGCGATTTTGTTTGGACTGGTGGTGATACGCACCTATATTCAAACCATCTGGAGCAAACTCATTTACAATTGAGTCGAACTCCTAGGGCACTGCCAAAACTTGTTATTAGACGTAAACCACCAACAATTTTTGACTATGAGTTTGAGGACTTTGAAATTATTGACTATGATCCTTACCCTGCGATCAAAGCACCTGTTGCGGTTTAGATTCTTATAAAAAAGTTTCAGAAAAATATTACGTTAGCATATAAAATTTAAAGAACGAAGATCACAGCAAATAATTATATATTGTTGTGATCTGTATTAACTATACTTTATTCAATAAATTATTGTTTCGAAGATCTTTCTATTTTTTGCCCTTTAAATCAAGATATAGTATATAATAATCAACTTTGTTATTAACAATAACTTAATCTTAATATGAGTCAAAATCAGGAAATCCATCCTATCTTTACTAAACGCCTACTTCACCCTCGTTACTGGTTAACGTGGTTTGGTATTGGCATTTTATATTTAATTGTTTTATTTCCTTACCCAGTAATTTATCAATTAGGAAAAGGTTTAGGATTGCTTTCAATGAAATTAATTGGTAAGCGTAAAGAAACAGCAAGACAAAATCTTAAACTTTGTTTTCCTGAAAAATCACAGCTTGAACGTGATCAAATATTACGAAGAAATTTTATTTCCACAGGATTAGCTATTTTTGAAACAGGAATGGCATGGTTCTGGTCTGATAAAAGATTAGCTAAACATTCTTCTATTGTTGGTGATCCATATATCAAAAATGTACAGCAATCCGGTCAAGGTGTTTTACTTATTGGAATCCATTTTTTAACATTAGAATTGGGAGCGCGTATTTTGGGAATGAGTCATCCTGGCGTAGGGGTTTATCGACCAAATGATAATCTGGTAATGGATTATATTCAGCTTAAAGGTAGACTCAAATCTAATAAATACATGTTAGATCGCTATAATACCAAGGGTATGATCCGTGCATTAAAAAATGGAGAGTTACTTTGGTATGCCCCAGATCATGATTATGGACCTAAAAATAGTGTATTTGCTCCATTATTTTCAGTAGAAAAAGCAGCAACTACGATAGGTACACGCATATTGGTTAAATTAGGACAACCCGCCATTATTCCATTTACACCTAAGCGTGAGAAAAATGGTCGCTATACAGTATATGTAACACCAGCGCTTGAAGGCTATCCTATTGAAGATGATGTACGAGCAGCAACTTTTATGAATAAAGCTATTGAAAAGGAAATTTTAAAAGCTCCAGAACAATATATGTGGTTACACCGACGATTTAAAACTCGTCCAAAGGGGGAAGCACCTTTGTATACTGATGATGTTCAATCTGATTAATCCAATTATTTTTTATAGTGTCTGTTTGATGAGTAAAAATACGAAATGCAAAAACTAAATAAAATTATTCTATACTGTCGTTGTGGTTTTGAAAAAGAATGTGCTGCAGAAATCACAGATAGAGCTGCACAACTAGAAATATTTGGTTTTGCCAAAGTGATAGAAAACAGTGGGTATGTCACTTTTGAATGTTATCAAGATGATCAAGCTACAATACTGATAAAAAAACTCTCTTTTCGTACCCTGATTTTTGCTAGACAAATGTTTGTATCCGGTGATTTATTGACTAATTTGCCAGCTAACGATCGGATCACTTCAATAATTAATGCGTTATCTGGTCTAATAAATAATGCAGGTGATGTGCGTGTAGAAGTTCCTGATACGAATGAAGGTAAAGAATTAGCTGGATTTTGTCGCAAATTTACTGTACCACTTCGTCAAGCATTGCGAAGTAAACGTATTTTGTTAAAAGTTGAAAATCCAACAAAACCTGTTATTCATCTATTTTTTACTAATAGCAATAGTTGTTATGTTGGTTATTCTTTAAGCCAGAATAATTCACCATTTTATATGGGAATACCAAGACTAAAATTTCCTGCTGATGCACCAAGTCGTTCTACATTAAAATTAGAAGAGGCTTTCCATATTTTTATTCCTTATGAGGAATGGGATGAACGCTTAAAAGGTGGTTTAAACGCGGTTGATTTAGGTGCTTGCCCAGGCGGTTGGACTTATCAATTAGTCAAAAGAAGTATGATGGTTTATGCTATTGATAATGGTCCAATGAATGATAAGTTAATGGAAACTGGGCAAGTTAAACATTATCGTGAAGATGGCTTTAAATTTATACCTAAAAAGCATAATATTTATTGGTTAGTTTGTGATATGGTTGAAAAGCCGACTAAAGTAACGCAATTAATAGCCAAATGGCTTATTAACGGTTGGTGTCGAGAAACTATTTTTAATCTTAAATTACCAATGAAAAAAAGGTATGAAGAAGTAAAACAAAATATAAAGTTACTCAACGATGAATTAAATAATAATCAAATCAATGTTCAAATTCAGGCTAAACAGCTTTATCATGATCGCGAAGAAATTACTGTTCATGTGCAACGAATTTGGGGATAGCAAATTACAAGAGAGTAGGTGTATGAATTTAAAAAATTTCTTTTATACAATATTAATATCTACATTATTGACATTTTTAACTGGATGCCCAAGTAATCAAGCTCAACTTAATGATTATGATGGAAATAAAAGTTCTAGTTATTATCTATCTCTCGCGGATCAAAGTTCTGGAAATGTTAAAACCAATTGGCATTTATTAGCTATTCAGGCATTAATTAAAGAAAATAAAGTTTCTCAAGCAAAGGATTTATTATCTCAACTATCTTCTGATCTCAATGATAAACAACAAAAAGAAAAATTATTATTGCAAGGTGAAATTGCCGTAAAATCAGGCAAATCATTTAATATCAAAAAGTTAAATTCTGATGAATTAACTAATTCACAATTATACCGTTACTACTTTATTAAATTAAGTTTGGATGAAAAAAATAGAGATGTTAATGGACAAGCCCATGATTATATTGAATTAGAAAAATATATCCCAGCAAACCAGAAAAAACAATTATTAAATGATACATGGAAATTTTTTAGTAAATTAAGTTCTAAAGATATTAATGCCATTTTAGTTTATGAAGATGAAATAACCTTACAAGGTTGGATTAATCTAACTGATGCTTATAAGCGTAATAGTATAGAACTAAAAACACAAGAAGATGATACACCCGAAATTATTGCAGAAAAAGTACAAAAACAGAGCCAATTATTAAAACAGGCTGTAAATGATTGGTTAATACAATATCCAGATCATCCTGCTAAAAATATTATTTCTGTATTAACTGGAGAACCAGTATTAAATGTTGATGATGCTAATGCTAAAAAAGTAGCATTATTATTACCATTAACAGGTTCATCACGTATTTTTGGTGATACTATTCGACAAGGTTATTTTGATGCTATTAAATTTTTTCCACAAGAGCCACAACAAAGTATAGTTTTACTTGATACAACAAGTACCGAAATAGATGTACTTCTAAGACAAGCTAAGGAACAAAATGTAGAATTGATAGTTGGCCCCTTATTGAAAGATGAAGTGATTAAGATTAAACAATTATCTCCTTCTTTACCTGTTTTAGCATTAAATAAAGTGGATAATAGTTCCACCACAGCGAGTAAAATGTGTTATTTCGCATTATCACCAGAAGATGAAGCACAAGATGCAGCAGATCATATTTATGCGCAAAACAAATTAAAGCCGTTATTGCTTGTTCCTCAAAATGATCTCGGTCAACGTGTGGCTCAAAGTTTTGCCAAAAAATGGTCTGAATTATCATCTGATAGCTCACAAGCTTATGTCCAATATTTTGGTAATAAAAGTACATTAAGTTCTGGTATGAATCGTGATGTTGGGATAACACTTACTGGAACGCCGATTTTAACAAATAATACAGAAGATCAATCCGATAATTTTGACGCTGTCTATATTTATGCCTCATACGATGAACTAACTCTTATAAAACCAATGATTGATATGGCAGCAGGAAGAACAGTTGGTAATTCATCATCACTTATGATCTACACAAGCTCTAAAAGTCATGTGGCGAATGCTTCAGAGGATTTTAATTATGATATGAATCATACAGAGTATGCTGAAATCCCAATGATCGTTAATTATTCTGATAATGTGTCAGAAATGATCCCTCATAATATCAAGAAAAATTATTCATTAATGCGTTTATATGCAATGGGGATAGATGCATGGAGACTTGCAAATCGCTTTAATCAAATCAATTCCTATCAAACTGACTTTTTAAATGGTATGACAGGAGAATTATCGACGAAGGATCAATGTGAAGTCACTCGTGCTTTATCTTGGCAACAATATACCCATGTGTCATCTAAATCAAATTCACAAGAATAACAAAAAAATTGGCAAGTATTATGAAGACATTGCTTGTCAATATTTACTAAAACAGGGACTTTTGTTTATTGCTCAAAATAGCCAGTATCGTTTAGGCGAAATTGATTTGATTATGCGTGATAAACAATGTCTTGTCTTTGTTGAAGTCCGTTATCGAAAAAATGCTAATTTTGGTAATGCTGAAATGACAGTAACATCTAGTAAACAAAATAAAATTAAGCAAGCGGCACAACTCTGGATGTTGTCAGAAAATATGAATATTGATGATACAGAATTTAGATTTGATATTTTTGCCATTACGGGCAAAAACCAAAAATGGATTATTAATGCGTTTTAATTTTTAGGTGAAAAACGTGCAAGATTTAATTAAAAATTATTTTACTGAGAGTATTCAAACTCAAATTGTAATGGCTGAGTCTTTAGGTACATCAATTGAAAAAGCGGCAAGCATTATTGTTCAAGGTTTACTTAATGGTAATAAAATTATGAGTTGTGGCAATGGTTCATCAGCTGCAAATGTACAAAGTTTTACTTCTCGATTAATTACCAGTATTAATATAGAAAGGCCCAGCATACCCGCTATAGCTTTGGTATCGGATAATGTATTATTGAGTGCAATTGCTAATCATGAAGAAGTATATGCTCGCCAAATACAAGCTTTGGGTCATCGCGGTGATATTTTGATCGTATTGACTTGCCAAGGTAACAGCCGTTCAATTATTCGTGCTGTTCAAGAAGCAGTGATTAAAGATATGAAAATTGTAGCTTTAACTGCCTTTGATGGTGGTGAAGTTATTGGCTTACTAGGTCAAAATGATATTGAAATAAGAGTTCCATCTTACAAAAAAGTAATGGCATATGAAATGCATGCCATGATTTTAAATTGTTTATGCCAATTAATTGAAAATACTTTGTTTATTCAACATGAATAAGTTGAAATAAAAACAGTATAGTCCTGCATTAATAACGAATTTTATGCTATAATTACAAGCTATTTTGATGACCTAATTTAATAAGAGAATATGGTGTTATGACCGAACTAGCCAAAGAAATAACCCCCGTTAATATTGAAGATGAGCTAAAATCCTCTTATCTTGACTATGCAATGTCTGTCATTGTTGGGCGTGCTTTACCTGATGTACGCGATGGCTTAAAACCGGTCCATAGAAGGGTCCTTTTTGCCATGCATGAAGCCGGATACGATTGGAATAAACCTTATCGAAAATCTGCTCGTGTCGTTGGGGATGTCATTGGTAAATACCATCCGCATGGTGACTCTGCTGTATATGACACAATCGTACGTATGGCACAGCCATTTTCATTACGTTATATGTTAGTTGATGGTCAAGGCAATTTTGGTTCTGTTGATGGTGATTCGGCTGCAGCAATGCGTTACACTGAAATACGTATGCAAAAGTTTGCAGGCGCGTTATTGACTGATCTTGATAAAGAAACTGTTGATTTCTCTCCAAACTATGACGGCTCAGAAATGATCCCTGATGTATTGCCAACGCGTATTCCTAATCTACTAATCAATGGTTCTTCAGGTATCGCAGTGGGTATGGCAACTAATATCCCTCCTCATAATTTATCTGAAGTCATTAATGGTTGCCTTGCTTTTATTGAAGATGAAAATATTTCAGTCGATGGATTAATGGAACATATTCATGGGCCTGACTTCCCTACTGCCGCTTTAATTAATGGCCGAAAGGGTATTGAAAATGCTTACCGAACCGGACGTGGTATTATCTATATTCGTTCTAAAGCAACTATCGAAGTTGATGATCATACTGGACGTGAAACAATCATTGTTAATGAGATTCCATATCAAGTTAATAAGAAAAAACTGATCGAAAAAATAGCAGAATTAGTCAAAGACAAAAAAGTTGAAGGTATCTCAGCACTGCGTGATGAATCTGATAAAGATGGGATGCGAATTGTTATTGAAATTAAACGAGATGCTGTCGCTGAGGTTGTATTAAATAACTTATTCTCATTGACTCAATTGCAAGTCTCCTTTGGTATCAATATGGTAGCTTTACATAATGGGCAACCTAAACTTTTAAATTTACGTGATATGATTGAAGCCTTTGTGCTTCATCGACGTGAAGTAGTCACTCGTAGAACTATCTATGAATTACGTAAAGCTCGTGAAAGAGCTCATGTTTTAGAAGGATTAGCTATTGCGCTAGCTAACATTGATCCCATTATCGAATTAATTCGCGCTGCATCAACACCAGTTGAAGCTAAAAGTAAATTATTATCTCAAGCTTGGCAGCTTGGTCATGTAGCAGCAATGCTCGAAAAAGCGGGTAATGATGCTGCCCGACCAGAAGATTTAGCACTAGAATTTGGTATTCGTGATGGTTATTATTACCTATCAGAAGCACAAGCACAGGCTATTTTAGATCTTCGTCTACATCGTTTAACGGGTCTAGAACATGAAAAGATTTTGGATGAGTATAAACAATTACTTATTCAAATTAGTGAGTTATTACATATTTTAGCTAGTCCAGAACGTTTAATGGAAGTGATTCGTGAAGAGCTTGAAGCGGTTCGTGATCAATTTCAAGATGCAAGAAAAACTGAGATCACAGCAAGCAGTGCTGATATTAATATTGAGGATCTTATTGCTCAAGAGGATGTTGTTGTAACTCTTTCACACCAAGGCTATGTAAAATACCAACCTTTATCTGATTATGAAGCGCAACGTCGAGGTGGTAAAGGTAAATCTGCAACCAAAATCAAAGAAGAAGATTTTGTTGAAAAATTACTAGTAGCAAATACACATGATACTATTCTTTGTTTCTCAAGCCGTGGACGGTTATATTGGATGAAAGTCTATCAATTACCTGAAGCAAGTAGAGGTTCACGTGGACGTCCAATTATCAATTTATTACCACTTGAAGCAGGTGAACGAATTACTGCAATTCTACCAGTCCGAGAATTTGATGATGAACATTGTGTATTTATGGCAACTGCACAAGGTACAGTTAAGAAAACTTCATTAATTGAATTTAGCCGTCCTAGAAGTGGTGGTATTATCGCAATTAATTTACGTGATGATGATGAATTAATTGGTATTGATCTAACAAGTAATGATCCTTCTGCTGTTTGCGATGATGAAGAACTTAATGATGATAATGTTGTTGAGGATATTGAAAGTGAGGATGAAGAGGTTACTCTGCTTTCAACTACTGAAGACATTATGTTATTTTCTGCTAATGGCAAAGTTGTTCGTTTCCCAGCTAATAAAGTCCGCTGCATGGGACGAACAGCAGCAGGGGTTAGAGGTATCAAACTTGATAGTAATGATAAAGTTGTTTCACTTATTGTTCCTCGTGGTGATGGCGCGATCTTAACCGCAACACAGAACGGTTACGGTAAACGTACACAACAAGAATTATATCCAACTAAATCACGAGCAACCAAAGGAGTGATTTCTATCAAAGTTAGTGAAAGAAATGGTGAAGTCGTTGGTGCCGTTCAAGTTGATGAAACGGATCAAATTATGTTAATCACTGATGCTGGAACGCTTGTACGTACCCGTGTATCAGAAGTAAGTATCGTTGGCCGAAATACACAAGGTGTTATGCTTATTCGTACAGCAGATAACGAGAAAGTGGTTGGATTACAGAGAATAGCTGAAACTGAGGATGAGGAAAGTGAATCTGATTTTTCTCAAGATGAGGAACGGCAGAATTCAGCTCTGGAGTCCGAAGAATAATTTTTAATTATCAAAAAGGATTAGTTATAACTAATCCTTTTTTATTTATAAAATCCAGAAAAGGAATAGTATTAAATGTCATTTTTTTTAAAGAAAATCTTAACGAATCTTGCATGGCAAATTTTAATTGCTTTGATACTAGGCGTAGCGATGGGCGCTTATTTATTTGAACTTTCTGTCCCAAGCCATCCTTTACATTCATACTATCAATTTTCGATAGTTAACATTTTTCAACCAGCAGGTGATATCTTTATTCGTTTAATTAAAATGATTGTATTACCTATTATACTCAGTACTCTAACTTTAGGCATTGCAGGTATTGGTGGTTCAAAAAGATTAGGAACATTGGGTTTCAAAACAATTCTCTATTTTGAAATTATCACCACGATTGCCATCTTATTAGGGCTTTTGTGGGGAAATATTTTTGCACCTGGTGCGGGAATTGATTCAACAACCTTAGCAACGACAGATATCACTAAATATACTAAAGCCGCAGAAGAATTAAGCGGAAAACCTCATGGTTTGATTGTGATGATACTAGATATGATCCCAGCTAATATCTTCAAAGCTATGACTGATGGCGCTGTTTTGCCAGTTATCTTTTTCTGTGTCTTTTTCGGTTTAGGTTTAATGTCGTTACCAGATAAACAACGTGAACCATTTGTTTTCTTCTTAAAAGTGGTATCTGACACCATGTTTAAAGTAACCAATATGATTATGCGTTATGCGCCAATTGGTGTTTTTGCGCTCATCACAGTAACAGTTGCTAAATATGGATTTGAATCTCTTCTACCGTTGTTTAAATTAATTTTAACTGTTTATTCAGCAATGATTATTTTCACATTAGTAGTATTAGGACTTGTATGTAAACTTTGTAGATTTAATATTTTTACCCTTTTAAAAATATTAAAAGAAGAGTTAGTCATAGCATTTTCAACAGCCAGTTCTGAAACGGCATTACCCAAAATTATTGAAAAGATGGAAGCATATGGTGCTCCAAAATCGATCACAAGTTTTGTTATTCCAACTGGTTATTCCTTCAATCTCGATGGTTCAACGCTTTATCAAAGTATTACGGTCATCTTTTTGGCTCAGTTATTTCATATTGATTTAACTATTCTAGATCAAATTATTATTGTTATAACATTGATGATTGCTTCTAAAGGCATAGCAGGTGTACCAGGTGCTTCAATTCTTGTTTTATCTGCAACCCTTGGTAGTGTAGGTATTCCACTTGAGGGTATTGGTTATATTATGGGGGTAGAGCGTATTTTAGATATGGGTAGAACTGTTGTTAACGTTGTAGGTAATGCATTAGCAGCGATTGTTATTGCTCGTTGGGAACATGCTTTTGATGATAAAAAAGCAAAAGTATATGAACAACACTATTTAAAATAACGTATTAACTATTTTCTTAAAAAAGCTTCAGTTTTACTGAAGCTTTTTTTTTGTAAAATTTTAATAAATAATTTATTTTACTTAAACAGGTATAATTTATATTCTTTAATATTTGAAATGAATTATCCGTCTTTTGCTCATCCTAGATAAATAAAATATATTGCATAATTTATTACAAATAATATTAAGAGAATTTTATATAATGATATAAAAAAACCCAGCATTTGCTGGGTTTTTTTATTTATTAGATAACTATTTAATTTTAGCTTCTTTATAAATAACATGCTGACGAACAACGGGATCGTATTTTTTGATTTCCATTTTCTCAGGCATAGTTCTTTTATTTTTGCTAGTGGTATAAAAATGACCTGTACCAGCAGAAGAAACTAATCTAATTTTTTCGCGTACACCTTTTGCCATGATAGGGTTTCCTTATTAGTACTTTTCACCACGGGCACGAAGTTCAGCTAAAACTGCATCAATACCCTTTTTATCGATAGTTCGCATACCTTTAGCAGATATACGCAATTTTACAAAACGTTTTTCACTCTCAACCCAGAAACGGTGAGTTTGAAGATTTGGTAGAAAACGACGTTTAGTAGCATTCATCGCATGAGAACGATTATTTCCCACTAAAGGACCTTTTCCTGTTACTTGGCATACTCGTGACATGTCAATAATTCTCCGAAATTTCTATGCTTAAGCCTTGGGCGTAATATGTTAATGGAATTAACCTCGTCAGGCTTTTAGTTTGCTGCAGTTCTATCTGAGAAGCAGTCTAACCTCTCACACTACACCCACAATAATGAGGTAGCGAAGTATACGCTGTTATACACAAATTCTCAAGCATTATCTTATGTAAGCTTAAAATAAGTTTAAGTAAATGTCATTCAAATAAAACCCAAATACAAATATTGTGTTAATAAATATTTATCCTATACTGTCTTGGGTATAAATCATTAAAGAATGTTTGACTATATGAATTTGAAACAATTAAAATATTTCCAATTGCTTGCAAAAACTCAACATTACACATCTACTTCGGACTATTTTTCGATTAGTCAACCAAGTTTAAGCCATTCGATTTCAGAACTTGAAAAGGAAATTGGAATTAAATTGTTTCAAAAACGAGGCCGAAATGTAGAGTTAACTAAAGAAGGTAAACAATATTTAACCTATGTTGAGCAAGCATTAAATGCACTATCGGAAGGTGAACAATTTGTTAAAGAATTGCTCAATGTTTCCCATGGACATATTGGGTTGGCTTTTATCTACTCCATTAGCTCAAATTATATTCCTAAAATCATTAAAGCTTTTTTAGCTGAACCTGAAAATAACGACATTACGTTTTCTTTTTATGAAGGGACATCACAAAATATTATTGAAGGACTTAGAGAAAAAAAGTATGAGATTGGAATTTGCTCTCATTTACAAAATGAACCCGATGTTCACTTTCGAAAGTTAACTAAGCAAGAACTTGTTTTTATTATTTCTAATGATCATCCTTTATCTAAACGTAAAAAACTTGATTTAAAAGAATTGATTCATGAACCTCTAATTCTTTTTAATGAAAAAAACGGTATAAAAACTGTGATAGATGATATGTTAACTAAAACAGGTTTGCAACCCAATATTGCTTGTCATGTTGAAACAGAAAGTGCCATGATGGGTTTGGCTTCCATAAATTATGGTATAGGCATTATGCCAAGAGTACTTATTCCTGAAGAATTTAATGTTACTCTTGTTCCCATGAATAAATGTTATCAAAAAAGAGATATTTTCATTGCAACAATGAAAAATAGACCTTTATTGCCTGCACCACAAAAGTTTTATCATTTCCTAATTGAGCATAGTGATGATGCTATTTTTGGCCGCTAAAATTATCTTGCTATTTGAGATGTCAAAATATTACCTTGAAACAGTGAAAAATTAAAAAGTTAAATTCTGTTCAAAATATTCTTTTGATAGAGTAGGAATTATTTTTTATAAATTAAACAAATTATTATAAAACAAAATCTTAACTTCTTCTGTAATTTTAGAAAAAATGATTCAATTTTATAATAAATGTGTTTTAATAATTAGGATTAAGATTTTATTTATGCCTTTTGATTTTTCAACTTTCAAGGAGATTATATGAGTCAGTTTAAGCCATATAGTATATACGGTATTATCGGTTATCCTTTAGGTCACAGTATGAGTCCACTTATTCATACTACCTCATTTCAAGATTATGGTATTGCTGCTGTTTTAGTTCCATTTCCTACTCCTCCAGAAGAAATTCCAACGTTATTTAAATCTGTAAGATTATTAAATATACGTGGATTATGTGTCACTATCCCACACAAACAGACAATTATTCCTTATTTAGATGAAGTCACAGAGCATGTAAAAAAAGCGGGGGCAGCTAATTTAGTTTATTGGGATGGCGATAAGCTTTGTGGTGATAATACGGATATTGTTGGTTTTATGGAACCACTTAGAGAAAAGAATTTGCCAGCCGAATACAAAAGAGTTTTATTACTTGGGGCGGGGGGGGCCGCACGAGCAGCAGTAGTTGGATTACAAGATCTCGGTTATACAGATATTACTGTCACTGATATTGTTGATGATTTACCACAATCGTTAGCAAATGAGTTCAATCTTAAAACCGTTACATGGCAAGATAGAAGTAAAGTAGAAGCACAAATAATTATTAATTCGACTCCATTGGGTATGACAGGTAAATTTGAAGAGCAAACACCTTATGAACAAGCATGGTTTAAAGGTAAAGGTATTGCGTATGATATCGTATATACGCCCTATAATACTCGATTCAGACAAGAAGCTGAAAAAGCTGGTTGGGAATCAATTTCAGGTCGAGAGATGTTTATCGGGCAAGCAAATGCTCAATTTAAAATTTGGACAGGCAAAGATCTTTCTGAACGGGCAAAACAAGCTGTAATTGATGCTCTAGCAGGAAAATGATTAATAAGTAAAAGTATTGACTTATCTAATTAATTTAAATTAGATGTATTGCTGATATCTATATGTTTAAATTTTATTTTAAACACGTTATTTCAATGGATGATATTGGTACCATATGTAGAGTTACAGTATATGTAAAAATATGTTAAGGAGGAGTATTTATGACTAACCTAGAATTGCAAGCGTATCGTCGCTTCCTTATGCTAAAAGTTTCAGAGGCAAGTGAATATATTGGTAAAACTGATGTTAGTACATGGCATAATTGGGAAAAAGGCACTAGCCCTGTTCCCCAATATGTTGTTACAGCAATGCAAGAATTAAAAAAACTCCGAACTGATAAAGTCAATATTATCATTAATAGTATTAATGATCGGGTTGGTAGTAGTACTATTCGCTATTTTTTGACCTATGAAGAGTTCAAGAAAGTGAATCCAAAACTTGATATCATTCAATGGCGATTACATCAATCTATTGCTACAGAGTTATATTTTCGGGGGTTAGAAAAATTGTGTTAATAAAATATAATGCAACCAATATTTATATTTAGAGATATTTTTAATAATGTGTAAACTATTGTTTACGAATATGGATTGAAATATATTAAATTATTTTATAAAAATCAATGTCTTTTTAAATTTATTATAATATGTAAAAAAAATATTGCAAAATTTAGAGTGAATCACTAGCATAGACGGTATATTCTATAAGCTGTAAATTTGAAAGGACATGACTCAATATGAATAATACTATTTTTTTAGTAGGTGCCAGAGCAGCTGGCAAAACAACAATGGGAAAAATGCTTGCAAATAAGCTATCGTTTTCTTTCATTGATACAGATTGTTATTTACTTGAAACTACAAAAAAAACAGTAGCTGAAATTGTTGAAAAAGAAGGTTGGGAAGGCTTTAGAGCCAGAGAAAGCCAGATTTTAATTGATACAACGAAGCCTAATCGAGTCATTGCTACCGGTGGCGGAATGGTACTCGCTGATCATAATCGCCATTTTATGAAACAAAATGGGACTGTCATTTTTTTATCGGCCACTGCTGAAACATTAGCTGCACGTTTAATGAAAGATCCCAATATTGCTCAGCGACCTTCATTGACAGGTCTGTCTATTGTTGATGAAATGGAAAAAGTGTTGGCTGAGCGATTACCGCTATATCATGATGCAGCACATCATGTTGTTAATGTTGAACAGGATGAAGCTCTAATACTCACTAATATACTTCACATGTTGCAAAACTAACTGAATACTCTTTTACTAAATACCACTTAATAAAGTGGTATTTTTATTGATAATAAATAAAAATAATTATTTAATAATTTATAAAAAAAACCTATTGGTAAGTTTGATTTTTATTCAATATTATGCTGCTTTTATTTATAGATAAATTCAAATCTATAGATAAATGTGAAAAATGTAAAGTTTAACAATAAATTTGTCGTTATTGCTTTCAGATTAATGCTGATGCTTGTATATTGAATACAATTATAAGGTTAAAAATTTAATTCTACATATGGAGTATAGCAAATGGATAATCGAAAAATAAATTCTTATGGAATAGTCGGATCTATTTATGCAAATTATATTATTCAAAGTATCGCATTGATTGTGATTATGCAATTTTCTCTAGATCTTTCAAAGCAGCTTAACACAGATATGATTGGTCTTGGCTATGTTGCTTCTGGTATAGGGATTGGTAAGATTTTTCTAATGTTTGCAGGTGGAATTTTATCAGATAAATTTGGAAGAAAACTTTTTATCTATCTGGGTATGGCCTGCTATGCGATTTTCTTTATTGGCATGACTTTCTGTACCAATATTCATATCGCTTTTTGTCTTGCAATTGCAGTAGGGGCTGGCAATTCTTTTTTAGATACAGGTTCAATGCCTGCTCTGACAGAGTGTTTTCCACGTTCAGCGGGTTCTGCAAGTGTCCTTATTAAAGCATTTATTTCTATTGGAACACTAATTCTTCCATTCATTGTCACTTTTTTTGATACAAACAAAATCTGGTATGGTTGGGCGTTTCTTGGCTTTACTGCTTATTTAGTTATTAATAGTTTAATTTTATTTCCTCAAAATTTTCCTAACAAAGAAACTGCAATAAAAGGTAACGGTGGTACTGAAAATTATTTCAAAGCTAAACCTAAGTTCGAAGTTGAAGGCGTTTTGTTGATCATTATGGGATTTACTACAACAGCAACGTTTGTCATAATTTTACAGTGGTTACCTACAATTGCCATTAATGGGGTTAATATGAGCGATATCGAAGCTAAACAATTGATTAGCTATTATAGTACCGCATCAATTATCTCGGTCTTTGTAACGGCATTTATCGTTAAACATTTATTAAAACCAATATATTGTATCATTATATTACCTTTACTCTCTGCAATAGTATTAATCCTATTTTACTTTAATATTTCACCTATGATGTGTGTTATCGCCGCAATTGGTATGGGATTTACAGCAGCAGGAGGTGTACTTCAATTAACTCTAGTTGTTATGCAGCAATTGTTTCCAACACGCAAAGGTATAGCTGTAGGGTGTATGTATACGTTTAGTGGGTTATCCTTTATTGTTATACCGCTCATTGTTCCTAAATTAGCTATCTATAATGTAAGTTATGCTATTTTGATCGACTTTTTTATCGCGTTGTCTAGTGTAATACTTGGTTCTATTGTCTTTTATCGATTTAAACAAGTGATTGATATGAAAAAAATATAGGACAAAATTTTAATAAAGTTTTTAAAAACCAAATAATTATTCGAAATAAAAAATGAAAGTTTAAAGGAAATAATAAATGTTAAATAAATATTTAGGCACCTCAGTTTGTTTATATATGAACTATTTTGTGCACGGAATGGGAGCGATAATTCTTGGGCTTAATATTGATTATTTAGCCGCACAATTTAATCCAGAGCTTGCCTATTTATTTAGTATTACAAAAGATTCATTAACACCGGAACAACTTGGATTAGTAGGTGAAGCTAAACAAAGTGTTTATAATGTCATGATGGGGTTAGGTGTCGGTCGATTATTAGTTTTATTTATTATGGGAACTCTTTCAGATACATTTGGACGTAAACCGTTTATAGTTTTAGGAGCCCTATTTTATATTGGATTTTTACTCGGTATTTTAGTAAGCCCGAATGTGCAAATTGCATTTATGTTTGCCGTCTTAGGCGGTATAGCTAACTCAACATTAGATGCTGGTACTTATCCAGCTTTAATGGAAGCATTTCCAAAATCACCAGGGTCAGCGTCAATTTTAATTAAAGCAGCCATTGCCGCCGGTCAATCTGTACTGCCAATTATTGTGGGTATTATTATGGCTAACCATGGTTATTTTGGTTGGTCATTTATATTATGTTGTATTATTTTAGGATTAAATGCGTTAATTGTATTAAAAATGCCATTTCCGAATTATAAAGTTACTGCAAAGGAAAAAGAGAAAGATCTACAAACTTTGGAAAACGAGACACCAACATTGAAACAAAAAGCTAATTTTTTTATTGAAGGTATATGCTTTATTGTGATTGGTTTTACCTCTACAGCGACATTTTATTTAGTCTCATCTTGTTTAAAAGATTTTTCACAAACAGTTGCTGGTATGGACTCATCTGGCGCGATTCAGGCATTTTCATCATACGGTATTGGCACATTAGCCAGTGTATTTTTAACTTCAATTTTAGTAAAAAGTTTGGTAAGACCTATTTATATTGTTGTTATATATCCTTTATTTTCAATGTTAATGTTAATTATTCTTTATAGTCATCCAACACCAATAATGTGTATTATCGGAGGTTTTGTGCTTGGATTTACAGCAGCAGGTGGCGTATTGCAGTTAGCATTAACAACAATGGCCGAATTTTTTCCATCGGGTAAAGGAAAAGTATTGGGTATTTTCTTCACATCGTCAAGTATTGCAACTACCGTAATACCATTTTTTATTGGTTGGATATCAACAAATTTTGGTTTGCGTTATGTTATGCTTAGTGATGCAATTATTGCTGGTTTAGGAACATTATTAGCAATTGTTGTCTTGATGCGTTACCAAAAAATATTTAACTTTCCTAAAAGAGTAGATAAAGCTCAATAATTCATTTAACAAAATATTTTAATCTTAAGAGTTTGCGGTTACTTGCAGGCTCTTTTTTATAGATTAAACAAATCACATTCATAAAATCAATTATTTCAATTTAATAATTGAAATTTTTACTGTTACATGAATAAAATTTCTTTTCTCAATTATTTTCAAAAACTGCTTGCGATCAAAATAAAAATAAATAAAAATACACAAATAATGAATAAATATTCAATTTAAAAGGTTGTGTAAATGAAAGAGCGTACAACTGAGTTAGTTGAAGGTTTAAGACATTCAGTACCTTATATTAATGCGCATCAGGGTAAAACATTTGTGATTTTACTTACTGGCGCTGTCCTAAACAGTGATAATTATTCAAGTATCATCAGTGATATTGGATTGCTTTACAGTCTCGGTATTAAACTCGTTATTGTTAATGGTGCACGTAACCAAATTGATGCGTCGTTAAAAAACCATCACATTGCACCTAAATACCATAAAAATACACGTATTACTGATGCAACTACATTAGATATCATCAAGCAAGTTACTGGTCTGTTACAGCTCAACATAACCGCAAGTTTATCTATGAGTTTAAATAATACCCCGTTACAAGGTGCTCATATTAGTGTAGTTAGCGGTAATTTTGTCATTGCTCAGCCATTAGGGGTTGATGAAGGTGTCGATTATTGTCATACAGGCAAAATTCGCCGCATAAACAACGAAGCTATTGCTGAACAATTAGAGCGAGGTTCTATTGTCTTGCTCGGTCCTGTAGGTGTCTCGGTAACTGGCGAAAGTTTTAATTTAGCATCTGAAGATATTGCTGCTGAAGTTGCTATTCGCTTAAAAGCCGATAAACTCATCAGTTTTTGTGCAGAACAAGGTGTACTTGATGAACAAAATCATGTAATAACTGATCTGTTCCCAGTGGATGCTGATAATTATGTTAATCGCAAAGAAGAATGTGGTAAACACCTATCTAGTGAGGCTCGTTTTTTGCGTGCGGCATCCAAAGCATGTCGTAATGGCGTCCGCCGTAGCCATTTAGTTAGCTATTTAGTAGATGGCTCTATTTTGCAAGAACTGTTTTCTCGCGATGGTATTGGTACACAAGTTGCAATGGAACATTCAGAGCAAGTTCGCTTGGCAACAATCAATGATATAGGTGGAATATTGGAGCTGATTCGACCACTTGAAGAGCAGGGTATCTTAGTTAAACGTTCACGAGAACAATTAGAGATGGAAATTGACAAATTCACTATTATTGAACGTGATAATATGACAATTGGCTGTGCTGCGCTTTACCCTTATCCCGAAGAAAAAATGGGTGAAATGGCTTGTTTGGCGATTCATCCGCAATATAGAAACTCATCACGCGGTGATTTATTATTAGAAAAAATTTCAGAAAGTGCTAATAATTTAGGATTAGAAAAAATCTTTGTGCTTACCACTCGAAGCATTCATTGGTTTCGTGAAAAAGGTTTTAATCCAGCTGAAGTGGATGATCTGCCGATTAAAAAGAAACAACTCTATAATTATCAAAGAAACTCAAAAATATTAATGTTTGATTTAATTTAAATTTATCGAGAAAAAGTCCGTATAGCAACGGACTTTTTGATTAACTAAATAGCTTAACAATAAATTCAGTGATTAACGATAAGGATGTGAAATCAGGATCAGCAAAGGTTACACCTTCAACACCTAAAAATTTAAAGAGAGGTAATGCGAGGGCTGGCAACACACATAAAAGTAAACCATTAACGAAAGAGGCAATAACCGCTCCTCTTGCTCCACCTGTTGAGTTACCAAATATTGCTGCTGTTCCACCAGTGATGAAGCTTGCCATAATTCCGGGAATGATAATAGGTAAACCAATAAAAGGGAAAACAACCACACAAGCTATTTCAGTAAAGAAACTCACAATAAAACCAACTAATACACAATTTGGTGCTTTATCAAATAACACCATTGGATCGACTGCCGGTACACAACCAGGTGCGACAACTTGGGCAAATCCTTTAAAAGCTGGGATGATTTCTTCAGTAAAAATAGCGATCCCTTTTTTGGCAATATAGAGTCCTCCGGCAAAAATAGCGGATTGTTCCAACGCAAAAATAATAAACGTATTGTTTTTAAGTATCTCTTTCAAATACTCAGCGGATGAAAAAGCACCGGATAAGCCTAGTAAAACAAACATGGTAATAAAAGTCGCAACATCTGATTGCCTCAAAAAGCTAAAACGATCATTTATTTTAATCTTTTCGATATCATTTTTTTTATTTCCTAGCCATTTACCTAAATAGGAACCTAATAAGTATGAAACGGTACCAGCATGGGCAATACAATAATCATTATTCCCTATTATTGTACGGCTAAATTTAGAGAGTAAAGTTGGAAATATCGCCATATAAAGGCCAATAATCATTGCGCCAGTTGCAACAATGATATAGCCATTATAGCCCATACCTTGTAAAACTGCGGTAAATGAAAATGCCATGAATAGCACTAAATGCAATGATAAATAAATCGATTTAAAGCGGGTAAATCTTGCTAATAGTAGATTAATTATCATCGCAAAAAAGAGGATAAAGGCGGCACTAGTACCAAGTGATTCCATCGTCAATGCGGTAATGGCTTCATTACTTGGTACGACCCCATGCATTCCAAATGCATGAGTAAACATGTTACTGAACATAATTAACACGCCACCTAAGATTTTTCCACCCGTTTTAATTAACACAAAACCAATAAATGAAAGTAGGGTGCCAGTAATAATTTTAGAAAGTTTTGCTCTCTGTAGTACCAAACCTATGAACGCAACTAATGCAATAATAATAGCTGGCTGACCAAATATATTTAGAAAAAGGTCCATTTTTTAGCTCCAAACTCAATAACATAACTTAAGATCATTATAATTAAACCGATGTTTTATATTGTGTTTTGGATTACAAATCATCAAATACAATATGCGAATAATCAATTGGTAGCAAATTATTGATCTTGATTATGGAACATTAATTAAACTTTTTAGTTGATGATTTTCTGGGTTGATTGACGTTTATTTGTAAAAATAATTGAGGAGTCTATACCATTTCATTAAGTTTTGAGTTCTATATTGAATTACTTAATTTACATTGAACGGATAAAAATCATTTTAGAGGCGAGCTTTTAAAGTCAAAACGATTAATGAGAGATCACGTTGTGGTAAAAAGAAAAATTAAAAAACAGCATAATGAACAAAAGCGTGATGTCTTGCTTGCGCTTAGTCGGTATTGATTTCACGGAAATTAATGATAGATAATGCACTTTTTAGCGAAGATCAATGAAATATTCTGTAGTTCTTCAAGTAAATTTAATAAGATTATTTATTGCGTTAATTTTGAGTCAGAAATATAAGCGTTACCTGTTTTGTTTGTCGGTTTGACAGTTTCAATTGGTAACGCTCTAGTTTGTGAATTTTTTATTAGCTCAAATCTGAGCCACCAAATTACTCTTGATGAGTAATATGACTTCCTTTTTCTTTAATAATATCTGATCCTTTTTCTACATTAATTTTAGTGTGACTAAACTCAACTGATGCGTTACGAATTTTAAAACCATTTTCCGCTTCAATATTGATGTTTGAAAATCTAATATTATTGAATGGCTTTTCTGGTGTTCCAATAATAAAACCAGCGTAATTACTTTTACCTTTTACAGTAAGCTTATTGAAGCTAATGTTATTGAAGTATGGGGTTTGTTTATGCTCTTTTGGTTGTTCAGTATCCGCAGGATAAATCTGATCGCCTAACATAAATCCACCAGCAAATTCACCTTCTTGCAACGCTTTAATTTTTGCATCTTTTGTTGTTGGGCCGCCTTTATAATAAGCTGACAAAACAATTGGCGTTTTTACATTGACCATTGTTGTATTGTTATACTCAATATCTTTAACTTCACCACCTTTGCCTCTTGGCGATTTGATTCGAATACCATACATCGCATCGGTAAAGGTATTATTTTCTGCAAGTAAATTGCTCACACCGCCATATGTTTCTGAACCAATAGATAATCCACGACCGAGCATAAAGTTATTATCTGCAATATAAAAATCATGGCTAAGGTTGTTTACTGTTGATTTAATTGCAACATGGTCATCACCCACACTTATTGTGTTTTTTGTAATACTGACTCTTCTACTATCCATTGGATCAATGGCATCGGTGTTTTGCCACCAAGCTGGAGCGGATATTGTTGTTTTATTAATTGTAATATCTTCCACATTTTTAAAAACAATATGAAAACTTGGCGAATTTTGTATTGTGACGCCTTCAACTAAAATATTGTTAGCGTTTTTAAATAAAAGTAGACGTGGGCGATTTGTTGGTCCCTTTTTTCCGGCTTGACGAGTCTCAGCGCGGTATTTTTCTAGAAGCGTTGAACCTTGCCCATCAATAATTCCTTCACCGGTGATAGCAATATTTTTTTCTTCTGCAATATTAATAAACCCAATCCATTGTTTTGTTAGTGGTAATGATTCATCTGATGATGACCATTTTTTTTGTTCTTCTGAAGGATGATATGCACTTTCCTCTGCTGAAGCTTGTACTACCGCCCCTTTTTCTAAATGAAATTCAATATTACTTTTTAAAAATAGAGGTTCAGATAGGTAATAACCCGCAGGAACAATAACTTTACCACCGCCATTTTGCGCACAATCATTAATAGCGGTTTGAAATGCTTTTGTATCATACCAAATACCTGTTGCTTCAGCGCCATAATCTCTAACATTACATTGTTTATTAGGAATATTAAGTTTGTCCAAAGTAACTGGAACAAATGGTGGTGAAGCTATCACAGCGAAACTAGCGGTAAGCGTGAGTAAACTAATCGATAATCCATTTTTTATAATTAAACGATACATGTTTTTTCCAAAATGAAGAATAAAAGATCAAAGATTGAAGATAGACATGATTATCGAGGTTAATAATCTAAGAATCTGTTAATAGAGTCACAAATTTTAAAAACAGTTTATGAAAATAACATGGTGTTTAATATTATATTTATGTGTCAATTTATTCATGAATTTAATCAAATAATTGATTTGCCATTTTATTACTAAAGACTAATACATCAATATAATTTGCATTTAATACCGCAATCAAACTGTTAACTTTTTCAGCATCACCTCTAACAAATATTTTTAAAGTGGTATTTTAATCTTTCAAAATAAAAGAAATGATTTTTTCTTAACGAAAAAAAAGTTTTGTAAGGCTAAAAAAATAAGGGTGATAGAAATTAAATGATCAATTCTTTTTAACTAAAATGATCAATGGAATTCTGTAGGATTTGTGAAGTGAATGACTTTTTAAGATAGAATCCTCTTGGGCGAGTTAAAATGATCTCGCCATTTTTACCAATGGCTTGAGTTAAAGCTTTTCCATTGGCTGCTTTAGGTCTAATCTGCAAATAGGTGCCATAACGTGCGGTAATTTTTTCAACTTGACCAAGTGCTATCATATCCATCAATTCTTGCCAATCTTGTTTAAGCTGTTGCTCTTGTTCAAAAGTTGGTGTCCACAGTATTGGTTCTCCAACTTTTCTTTCTGCAAGAGGTATACTTCTTTCCCCTTCAATAGGGATCCAAAGCACTTTGCTAAGTTTGTATTTAACATGGCTGGTTTCCCAAATCACACCGTGATTTGCCATTAAGGGAATAACGCTGACAAAGGTGGTTTCTAATGGTTTACCGTCTTTATTGACTGGAATTGTTTTTAGCTCAATACCTAATTTAGAAAAGTCTCTTTCTGCTTTACTGCCAGCATTCGCACCAAGGTAAGTTTCAATCAGATTGCCTACCCATCCTTTTTGCTTATTAAGATTAGCAGGGATAGGAATATTGACATACTGAGCTATCTCAGCAAAGCTATAACCAGCAGCCATTTTTGCTCGATTTAATAACTCTTGTTCATTAGAAGGATGGAAGTTTAGCATGTGTTTCAAATAAATTTAATAATATCCACAGTCAATTATATTGGTTGTGGATATTAAAATAAATCATTATTAACTTAGCTGTTCAACCCATTTAGCATAACTTTCAATAATTAATGAAAGAAAAGACTTGGTTTTTTCATTAATATTGTCATTTTCACTAAAAGCTGTACCAATATTACCGATGTAAGCTTCCGGTTGTTGTAATGTAGGCATATCAAGAAAAACTAAAGATTGTCGTAACTGATGATTAGCACCAAAGCCACCAATGGCACCTTGTGATACCGAAACCACAGCGGCTGGTTTTTTTGACCAAACACTTTTACCATAAGGACGTGAACCAACATCCAGTGCATTTTTTATGACAGCAGGTAATCCTCGATTGTATTCTGGTGTAACAAAAATCACACCATCGCAATGAGTAATTTCTTGACGAAAACGATTATAAGATTGTGGTGGCGTATCAGCATCAATATCTTCGTTGTAAAAAGGTAAATCACCTATTTCAACAATATTGAGTGAGAGTGATGGTGGTGCAATCTGTTGAAACACTTTGGCTACTTTTAAATTATAGGACTCTTTACGTAAACTCCCAACAAGAACAGCAATTTTTTTACTCATTTGTAATTCCCCCTTAATGAAATGATAAAGAGACACAATAATGTGTCTCTTATTAGGGATAATGATTCAGCATTACTAAATTTTTAGTGACCCGAAGAATCCAATTTACGACTGGTTTCAAATAAAAACCAAGCACGTTTTTCTGTTTGATCTATCCACTCTTCAATCAAACTTGCTGTTGCTGAATCGTTATATTTATCACAAATATCATGTGCAACACGCATACGAGTGGTAAGTTTAATATTATCTTGGCAAAGTTCAGCAATCATATCTGAAGGTTCAACAAAATCTGCATCATTATCAGAAATACTTTGTAATTTTGATATATGACCAATAGAACGTAATGTTGTGCCACCTAATTTGCGCACACGTTCCGCAATTGGATCAGTCATTGCAAATAATTCATCTCCGTGATCATCTAACATTAAATGGTAATCACGAAAATGAGGACCACTTACATGCCAATGAAAGTTTTTAGTTTTTAAATATAAGGCAAACACGTCTGCTAATACAGAGTTCATTGCGCCGGAAATATCTTTTGATGCCTTTTGACCTAAATCAGTAGGAAACAAAATTGCTGATTGCTGTATTTTCTTTACACTAGCAACTTTTTTAGATTTAGATGAGGTAATACTTTTAGCCATGATATTCTCCTTAAGTTGAAAAACAAAACAAGTAAGTATTTACAAATTACGCTAACTATCAATTAAAGTCCAATCAAAATGAGCTATTGTTGTCTATCACTGCTATTTTAGCAATCTATGGATGACAATCGTTTCATAAACACCTTTTTTTTTAATTATTTTCTAATTTATTTCTTTCAAAATAAAAGAAAATATTTCAAAGTGTGATCTAGTTAAAAGTTATTTGTTTTTGATGTTGATAGTATTTAATCGAAATTCAACTCAATAGGAGACAATATGATTGATGCTATTTCATTTGGTGCTGAATGGTTTATTGGTTTATTTCAGGAAGGAGGAAAAGTTTTTGTGGGGATGGTAACGTCGATTTTACCATTATTAATTTCATTGCTTGTAGTGATGAACGCACTGATTAAATTTATTGGACAAGAACGTATTGAACGTCTAGCTCAAGCTTGTGCGGGTAATCCTGTTTCTCGTTATTTGATTTTACCGCTAATTGGTACTTTTGTATTTTGTAATCCAATGACACTAAGTCTAGGACGCTTTATGCCAGAGTTTTACAAACCAAGTTATTACGCTGCTTCATCTTATAGCTGCCATTCAATGAATGGTTTATTTCCTCATGTTAATCCTGGTGAACTTTTTGTTTATTTAGGGGTAGCAGCAGGCTTAACCACTTTAAATTTACCATTAGGTCCTTTAGCGGTTAGCTATTTCCTCATCGGTTTAGGTACAAACTTTTTTAGAGGTTGGATCACAGACTTTTGTACAGCCATTTTCGAACGAAAAATGGGTATTAAATTAGATAGAAAAGTGCATTTATAACAATGATAAGGAACACAAAATGGCTGAATTTATTCGTATAGAAAAAGGTGAATCTGGTTGGGGCGGACCTTTAGAATTGCCTGTCATTGCTGGAAAAAAAATTGTCTATATTGCTGCCGGTACGCGACCTACAATTGTTGACACTCTCACCCAATTAACGGGTTGGCAAGCGATTGATGGTTTTAAAGAAGGGGAACCACCAAAAGAAGACATTGGCGTGGCTATAATTGATTGCGGTGGTACATTACGGTGCGGTATTTATCCAAAAAATCGCATACCAACCATTAATATTCATGCAACGGGCAAATCAGGGCCTCTTGCGCAATATATTGTTGAAGACATTTATGTGTCAGCTGTAAAACCACACAATATCACATTAATTGAAAAAGAAGATGAAGTTGGTGACAACACGGAATACCAAGCGAGCGGCACCACCTCTAATTTTAAAGATTATGATAGCAGTAAAAAAATTACTGAACAAAGTGATGGTTTATTGGCAAAAATTGGTATTGGAATGGGATCCGGTGTTGCAGTTTTCTTCCAAGCTGGTCGTGATACGATTGATACAGTACTTAAAACCATCCTTCCTTTTATGGCGTTTGTATCGGCATTAATAGGAATAATCATCGCATCCGGTTTAGGTGACTTTATTGCACATGGTCTTGTACCATTAGCTAATAATCCACTTGGTCTGGTTATATTATCGTTAATCTGTTCTTTTCCTTTGCTTTCACCATTCTTAGGTCCTGGCGCGGTAATTGCACAAGTTATTGGTACTTTAGTTGGGGTGCAAATAGGACTTGGTCATATTCCACCACATTTAGCTTTACCTGCGTTATTTGCCATAAATGCTCAGGCCGCATGTGACTTTATCCCTGTTGGGTTGTCATTGGCTGAAGCTAAGCAAGATACAGTTAGAGTTGGCGTTCCTTCTGTTTTAGTCAGTCGATTTTTAACTGGTGCACCAACTGTATTAATCGCTTGGGCCGTATCATTATTTATTTATCAATAAACGAACTAAAAAATGGAATTGTACATCCCATTTTAAGCTGACGATAGTAATGGAAATGAGTGTTTAGTCAAAATATGAGAAGGTTAAAAATGTCCAAAGTTATCTATCATTCAAATATTAATCAAATCGGTGAATTTGCATTAGAAGCATTAGCCGATGGCATGCTAATTCTATTTAAAACTGGCGCACCAGCAGATTTAGCAGATTACTGTTTTATTCATAGCCATGATGTTTTAAAGCAGAATTTGCAAGTCGGGCAAGTAATTTATTTAGGCAGTCGTATTTATAACATTACAGCGGTAGGTGATGTAGCAAATGTTAATTTTCAACAGTTAGGACATATCACAATAAGGTTTGATGGTAATAATCAAGCTGAATTACCTGGAACGGTGCATGTAAAAGGTGACATCCCTGCAAAACTTTTTGTCGGTGATGAAATTAGAATTTTAACTAATTAAGGAATATAAAAATGAAACAAGTAGCAGTTATTGTAGGTGGTGGTCAAACTTTAGGTGAATTCTTATGTAAGGGGATTGCTGATGCTGGATACAAGGTTGCTGTTGCCGATTTAAATATCGCTAACGCCAATAAAGTTGCAAACGAGATAAATCAAAAACATGGTATGGGTGCTGCAAAAGGTTTTGGTGTTGATGCAACGAACGAAAAGAGTGTTATCCAGCTGGCGAGTGATGTTGATGATGCTTTTAAACGTACGGATTTAATGGTGTACAGCGCTGGCATTGCTAAAGCTGCACCGGTTACTAATTTTATATTAAGCGACTTTCAACTATCAGTGAATGTTAACCTTACAGGTTATTTCTTATGTGCACGTGAATTTGCTAAATTAATGGTAAATCATAAAATCTCTGGTCGAATTATTCAAATTAATTCAAAATCGGGTAAAGTGGGCAGTAAACATAACTCTGGATATAGTGCGGCTAAATTTGGTGGCGTTGGTTTAACTCAATCATTAGCTCTTGATCTTGCTGATTATGGTATTACTGTTAACTCATTAATGTTAGGTAATTTATTAAAATCACCCATGTTCCAATCATTAATACCTCAATATGCTAAAAAGTTAGGTATTGAGGAAGACCAAGTTGAGCAAGTTTATATTGATAAAGTACCACTAAAACGTGGTTGTGATTATCAAGATGTGCTTAATGTCCTATTATTTTATGCAAGTGACAAAGCTTCTTATTGCACAGGACAATCAATTAATATAACTGGTGGTCAAGTAATGTTTTAATTAGAATAAAGTGCGTAAGTTAATGTAAAACTTATCGCACTTCATTATTTAGTTTATATCAAATGGACAAATCATAATTATGACCAATACGCTAATTGTCATGGCATTGTTTGCATGGTGTACCCAAATTATTTTGAGTTGGTTGCAAATACGCCGTTTTAATCATGCTTTTTCATCTATGAAAAGAAGTAGGTACTTGGGTGTTGGCCGTAGTAAAAATAAACATTTTAAACCGAGAGTATTAATTGCGCTTTCATTGGATGAAAACCAGATAGTCATTGATTCTGTTATTATGAAAGGGATCACGGTATTTGCTAAACCCAAACCCGTCTCACAATTACATGGACTGTCAGTTTTAGATATCATACCTGAAAAGGTATTTCCCAGTGAGCCGTCTTCACAAAGTGCATTAATAGTTGCTTTGACTGCCAATAAGTAAAATTAACTTTTATTTTGAAAAGTATTTTCTTTCATTATAAAGTATAATAATTATATAAAATAAAAATTTTTATACACTAATTTTTTATACACTAATAATGATGGGATCCAAGCATGAAGGTAAGGCAAAGACAGACAGCTATTTTAGAATACTTGCAAAATCACGGACAAGTTAGTGTTGATGAATTAGTTCGACACTTTAAAACAACTGGTACAACGATTCGTAAAGATCTTACACAGCTTTATGAAAGTGGTTTAGTTTTGCGTACTTATGGTGGCGCTATGCTAAATCGTGAAATTGGTGATAGAGCCATCGATCATAAAACTTACATTAATACTGTAGCTAAAAAAGCGATTGCTCAAGAAGCTGCTAAATTGATCTATGAGGGGGATTCAATTATCTTTGATGCAGGTAGCACGGTTGCCCAGATGATCCCTATGCTTGCTAGATTCAATAATCTGACTATTATGACCAATAGTTTACATATGGTAAATGAACTGGTAGCTAATGATAATGATCAAACTATTATCTTAACAGGGGGAACATTTCGCCGTAAATCAGCCTCATTTCATAGCAATAATGCTTCAGCCATCGCCGCTTTTGAATCCTATACGTTTGATAAACTTTTTATGGGTGCCGATGGCGTAGATTTAGTTGGTGGTGTAACTACATTTAATGAAAGCTATCATGGTAGTGTCGCAATGAGTAAGGCTGCTGCTAAACTAATTTTATTAGCGGATTCTTCAAAATTTGGACGACGCAGCCCGAATGTCGTGTGTAATTTAAGTGCTGTCGATACCATCATTACCGACGATAATTTAGATGATAAATACTATAATGCATTAATTCAAAAGGCTATTAACGTTATTAAAGTAAAGCCGTTAGATAAGTAAGAAAACCTAAATTTAAAATCTTAGAAAGTGGGTATTAAACTCAATAGCAAATATCAAAGCTTATTAAAATTAACATAATAACAAGCTTTGAGTTTTTAATGATCTTGAGTAATTTCCGATTTTATTTAAAATTGCTCAAAAGATAATTTTATTTATTATCCTTAAAAAAATTACTGCTCGAACGCATTATTAAAATAATAATCTCGCTCGAATTGTGCCTTCTACATTTTTTAATTTAACTAATAACTCTTCAGCTTTGCTTTGTTCTACTCTATCTATATCAATAACAACATAACCAATCTTAGGGTCCGTTTGCAGATATTGCGCAGATATGTTGAGGCCTTGTTCTGCAAATAAAGTATTAATTGCCGTTAATACCCCAGGTTGATTATGGTGAATATTAATAAAACGACTTGACCCTTTTGCTGGAATTGGTAGAGCAGCTTTAGGGAAATTAACTGCGGAAAGTGTTGCTCCTGTGTCTGAGTATTTAGCCAGTTTTGTTGCCACCTCAATACCAATGTTTTCTTGGGCTTCGCTGGTTGAACCACCAATATGTGGAGTAATAATGACATTATCAAATTTACATAATGGCGACTCAAATGGATCATTATTGCTGGCTGGTTCAGTTGGAAATACATCAATTGCTGCACCACTGAGCTTATTGGCTTCTAACGCTTGAGTTAGGGCATCGATATCAATGACACTACCGCGGGAAGCGTTAATTAAGATTGCTCCTGATTTCATCATATCAATTTCTGATTTACCGATCATTTTAATTGTTGTTGGATTTTCAGGAACATGCATGCTGACGATATCACTCATGGCAAGTAACTCTTTCATAGTTGAAATTTGTTTGGCATTGCCTAATGACAATTTTGTTTCAATATCATAAAAGTAAACATTCATACCTAATGCTTCAGCAAGTACACTCAATTGACTGCCAATGTGACCATAGCCAACGATACCTAAATTTTTACCCCTCGCTTCATGGGAGCCTGTAGCCATTTTATTCCATTTTCCTTGATGAGCTTTGGCATTGGCTTCTGGTACACGACGAAGTAATAAAATCGCTTCAGCTAATACTAGCTCTGCAACAGAACGGGTATTAGAAAACGGTGCATTAAAAACAGGAATACCTTTAACGGTAGCGGCATTAAGTTCAACTTGATTGGTACCAATACAGAAACAACCAATCCCAGCAAGTTTAGGGGCGGCATCAATGATATCTTTCGTTAAGTGTGTTCGTGATCGAATTCCAATAAATCTTGCATCTTTTAAAACGGCCTTGAGTTCCGATTCCGATAATGCACCTTTATGATATTCAATGTTGCTATAACCTGCTGATTTAAGTGTTTCAACCGCACTAGGGTGGATACCTTCAAGTAATACAAACTTATTTTCATCTTTTGTTAACGACTGAACAACCATTATTTCCTCTCTTTCCTACAAAATAGATTTGGTATTTACTATGATTTAAAATTTTAAATTTTTAAAAATTAGATAGCTTTATTTAACTCTTTTACACCTGAGCGACATCCGACTAATGCAATATCTGCCCCTTTATTGGCAAATAATCCAACGGTTACCACTCCTGCAATATTATTAATCCGATGTTCTAATTGCTCAGGATTGGTGATAAGAAGATCATGCACATCTAAAATAACATTGCCATTATCGGTCACTACACCTTGTCGATAGATTGGCTTACCGCCAAGTTTAAATAATTCTCGAGCAACATAAGAACGGGCCATCGGAATTACTTCTACTGGAAGTGGAAATTTACCAAGAACATTGACGACTTTAGATTCATCGACAATACAAATAAACTGTTTAGCCAGCGCTGAGACTATTTTTTCACGTGTTAATGCAGCACCCCCGCCTTTGATCATTTGTAATTGTTGATTTATCTCGTCAGCGCCATCAACATATACATCTAAACTATCAACATCATTACAGTCTAATACTGGAATACCGTAGCTTTTTAATTTTTGTGTCGATGCTTCCGAACTTGAAACGGTGCCTTTAATCTGATCTTTTATTGTAGCTAATGCATCAATAAAATAAGACGCAGTAGAACCTGTTCCCACTCCAACATAAGAATTTGGTTTGATATATTTTAAGGCTGACCAGCCTACAGCTTTTTTTAATTCGTCTTGTGTCATGATATCATCCTATCTGAAGGATAATTTTCTCAAAAAAATAAAATTTTAAAAGAAAAATTATTAAAGATATGGCATAGTACCCAATTGGAAAGCAAAAATCATTAGTATTTTAAGAAATATATTAATTTTTGATCTATTAAAAATTTTTTACGATATTAAAATAGCTTGAATATCCAATCAATGATCAAATCATTAGTAAAGAGATTATGAAGCGTCCAGATTATAGAGCATTACAAGCATTAGATGCAGTGATAAAAGAACGGGGATTTGAACGAGCAGCTGATAAATTGTGTATTACACAACCAGCCGTATCACAGCGTATCAAACAATTAGAGAGCTTTTTCGGTCAACAATTATTAGTTAGAACTATACCACCGAAAGCCACTAAACAAGGAGAGCATCTTCTAGGATTGCTTCATCAAGTTGAATTATTAGAACAGCAATGGTTAGGTGATAATGAGCAAAATACGACCCCTTTGTCGTTATCTATTGCGATTAATGCAGACTCTTTAGCCACATGGCTTTTACCTGCTTTAAAACCCGTGTTGGATAAAAATATTCTTCGTTTTGATATTCAAGTAAGGGATGAAGAGCATACTTTAGAACTATTGCGTTTAGGCACGGTGGTTGCGGCCATCAGTATTCAAGCTAATCCATTACCTGGTTGTTTATCTGATTTACTAGGGGCGCTTGACTATATTTTTGTTGCATCTCCTGAGTTTGCTAAAAAATACTTTCCTAATGGTGTGACTCGATCTTCGCTTTTAAAAGCACCTGCGGTTGCTTTTGACCATTTGGATGATATGCATCAAGCTTTTTTACAAGAAAATTTTAATCTTACACCTGGCAGTGTAATTTGTCATATCACAAGTTCATCAGAAGCCTTTGTTCAGCTTGCTAAGCAAGGATCTGCTTGTTGTATGATACCGATGTTACAAGTTGAGCAAGAGTTAAAAAATGGTGAATTGGTAAATTTGACCGAAGGTTTATACCAAAGACGAATGCTTTATTGGCATCGGTTTGCACCTGAAAGTAGTGTAATGCAAAATATTTCTGAAACTTTAATTCGTTATGCCCAACGTTCTTTATCTCAGCCACAAGATAGAAAATAATAAATAAAACGAGATGTTTTTACTGAAACGTAGTGCTAATCTGAAACTTCTTTACAAAGTACAATCATCACTTACAGAGCAAATAATATGAATCAATTAAAAAATGATCGTTATTTACGCGCATTACAGTGTTTACCTGTTGATTACACCCCTATTTGGATGATGCGACAAGCTGGACGTTATCTGCCTGAGTATCGACAGTTACGAGCTAAAGCTGGTGATTTTATGACGATGTGCCAAACACCAGAATTAGCGTGTGAAGTGACTTTACAACCATTACGTCGGTTTGATCTTGATGCAGCAATTATTTTTTCAGACATATTAACCATTCCTGATGCAATGGGACTTGGATTATATTTTGAAGCGGGGGAAGGTCCCAAATTTGCTAAAACTATATCTCACTTATCTGATATTGAAAAATTACCTATTCCCGATCCGCAATTGTCTCTAAGCTATGTAATGGATGCGATAAGCCTGACAAAAAAAGAGCTTAATGGCAAAGTTCCTTTAATCGGTTTTTCTGGTAGTCCTTGGACGTTGGCGACTTATATGATTGAAGGGGGAAGCAGTAAAGCTTTTACCAAAATAAAAAAGATGCTTTATAGTAATCCCAAAGCACTGCATCTATTACTTGAAAAATTGTCAACCAGTGTTGCTTTATATTTAAACGCACAAATTGAAGCGGGAGCTCAATCAATAATGATATTTGATACTTGGGGGGGAGTGTTAAGTCATCAAAGTTATCAAATATTTTCTCTCAACTATATGCAATTAATTTTATCAAAGTTAAAACGAGGTAATAAAACTCCGGATATCACCTCATATGTGCCTGTTACATTGTTTACCAAGGGTGGTGGATTATGGTTAGATAATATTGTTAACACTGGCTGCGATGCGATTGGTGTTGATTGGACCGTTAATTTAAGTGATATTCGACAAAAAGGTAAAATTGCTGTGCAAGGTAATTTAGATCCGTCGGTTTTATATGCTGATAGACAAACAATAGAATCTAATGTTGATACTGTTCTTAAAGAGTATGGTACAGAGAATGGTCATATTTTTAATTTAGGACACGGTATTCATCAAGATATTCCAGTAGAACATGTACAATATTTAATTGAGGCTGTACATCAACGCTCCAAAAGGTTTCATCATGATTAAAAATCCAATTCAGTTAAGAATCGAAAAATTAGCATTATGGCAACAACGTTTATTTATGCTTTGTTTGTGTGAGAGAATGTATCCAAATTTTGTCTTTTATGCAAAACAGCAGAAAAATGAAGAAGATGCTAAAAGTTATAAAAAGATACTTGATCTGATGTGGGAATCATTACTGATTGATAATGTAAAAATCAATTTTGATTTACAATTGGAAAAGTTAGAAGTCATTATTCCTATTATCACCGAAAATAGTCCCTACATGATTTACCCTGCTATTGATGCATGTCAGGCTTTAAGTGAGGTGTTACACTCTCACTTAACTGGTGAAATAGCTGAGCACGCAATAAAAGTGAGTAGTATATCGGCAACAACTGTTGCAGAATTTGAAATGACAAAATCAAATATTGCTCTAAGTGAAGATGAGCAACAAACTTTACCTAGTGTGATTGATGAATTTGATTTTCAATGGGAAATCTATCGATTATTACGAGATGAAAATAACGATATGATTGACTTAATAAAAGGTTTAAAAGCCGATATTCGAGAATCAGCAATAAGTAATATTGGTGTTTTTTTGAGCGATTAAGCTTTTAAATGCGTCATTTTTTTATTTTTTACCAAATTTTTCTTTAACATTAGGAGAATATAGACTACATTTAATAACAATGTAATCTGAGGTTGTTTACAGAAGCAAAGTTGATTCTCGGCATTGCTTATAATGTTAACTTTAACAATAAAATAATTATGTAAGGATATTTCCATGAATAAAACAGAACTTGTCGATGCTATTGCTAGCAAAGCAGATATTACAAAAGTTGCTGCAAAAACAGCTCTAGAAGCAACATTAGCAGCTATTACTGAATCATTGAAAGCGGGTGAATCCGTGCAATTAGTTGGTTTTGGTACATTCAAAGTTAACGATCGTAAAGCTCGTATTGGTCGTAATCCAAAAACTGGTAAAGAAATCAAAATTGCCGCAAGTAAAGTACCAGCGTTTGTATCTGGTAAAAGCTTAAAAGAAGCAATCAAATAAGTTTGGTTTTTCTTCCTATTTTATTATATTGATGGGATGTACTTTTGGTCATAAGACGTTGTCTTGTGGCCTAGTTTTTCTTGGCTATTTTCTTTTTTCAACACACAGCGATTTGTTATAAAACAAAAGCAGATTTATATAAAATTAAGATTTTATTTCTACAAATGTTGCTTTTAATATTCTAGCTAAATCTTGTGGGATCAGTTCTATTTCTAAGCCTCTTCTTCCTCCCGAAATAAACATTTTTTCTAGTTGATCTGCACTTGAATCTATAACAGTAGGTAATTGCTTTTTCTGTCCTAATGGACTAATACCTCCTACTAAATAACCGGTAATTTTTTGAGCTAAACTAGGATCTGCTAAATCGACTTTTTTACAATTCAGCGCTTTGGCTACTTTTTTAAGATCTAAATGATTATCAACAGGTAATACACAAACTGCTAACGTCTTATCGTTACCATTTAAACTCACAACCAATGTTTTAAACACTTGTGCAGCAACTACGTTTAAACTGGGAGCGAGTTTATTCACGGCTTCTTGTCCATAATGTGTATCATTAGGATTATGTTCATATTGATGAATTTTAAATGTGATATTTAACTTTTTGAGAAGGTTAATCGCAGGTGTCATAGTGGTGTCTACTAGGATGAAATAAAATAGGTTAATTATTTAATTTTAACTACCCTAGTCACGAAAGTGAATAGGGTAATATGAGAAAGTAATTATTATTTAAATAATTAAATTGTTATTTTGCTCAGTTGCTTCAAGATCTGATTTGTTATTTGTTAATAGCATATTCAATCGATAAAAGAAGCAAATTGTAAAAATATTTAAGATTGTTAATAATGTTGAATAAATAACAGATAAAAAAGTATTACTGTTTACTGAATTAAAAAGCGAAACGACTAAAATTACAAGAAAATATATTAGCATCATTGGAAGAGCGAAACGCCAATACTTTAAGGTATATCTGTTACACTCAGCGAATTTTTCGAAAAAAGTTTTAGTCGTTGGTTGAGTGATTAATCCACAAAAATTATAGTAAAGTGCATTAAAAAATACAGCAAATACAATCGCGACAATTACAAATAAAAAAATGGCTACAGTATTTGGAATAATTAATCCTAAAATCATAAATATTAATCCCCCAAATAGAAATACTACTGGCAATATGATTAAGAATACCAATTCAAAACCAATCATATAGAGTAAATTGGGTAGCATTCTGGAGAATACTGTATTTAAATTCAGTTTTTCATGGATAGAATAGTTATAAATAACGGCAATTAAAATAGCATCAATTACTATAAATAATACTAATTTAATTACTAGCAATTTTAATAAATGTGGAAATGCGCTTGAATTTTCTGTTTGAAGAAGTTGAGTGAGAGTAGCTAGATCAACTGTATTTTTTAAAATTAATGATGAGACTAAATTTAAGAATAAACTGATTAGCGCGATTGGCCAAAACCGATTTCGAATAAAATTAGCGGCCTGAGTAAAAACTATGGAAAAAGAGAGTTCTGTTTGCATGTTTATATTCTTACCTCATTAGTGGTAACTATTAAGTTACCACTAAATATAATTAACGAAAGGGATATTATTGTAAAAGTGAAATGTCAGCAACTTTTAAAAATAAATTTTGTAGCTTTTTCAAAAGGGCTAAACGATTGAGTTTAACCTGTTCATCATCTACCATCACCATGACCTTCTCAAAGAAGGCATCAATTGGTGTTTTAAGCGCGGCTAATTCAACTAAAGCCTCTTGATAACGTCCATCGTTAAAGTAAGGCGCTAATTTATCCGTTAATATTGCCACATGTTTAGCTAATTCTCCTTCAGCACCATCTACCAACAGGGCAGCATTTACATGTTCAGAGATAATGCTATCGGTTTTAGACAAAATATTTGAAACACGTTTATTGGCTTCCGCTAATGACGATGCTTCCGATAATGTCCTAAAATGCGTTACTGCTTTAACTCTGGCATCAAAATCGGCAGGTTTAGTTGGATTGAGTGCTAATACAGCTTGAATGGTATCAATGGTAAAACCTTGTTCTTGATACCAAGCACGGAATCGTCCTTGCATAAAGCTAACAATATCTTCAACAACATTTTTATTGTTTAACTTATCGCCATATAGTAACACCGCATAACTTGATAAATCTGACAAATCTAAAGGTAGCGCTTTTTCAACAATAATACGTAGAACGCCAATGGCTGCACGACGTAACGCAAATGGATCTTTATCACCTTTAGGGTGTTGACCAATACCAAAAATACCCGCTAAAGTATCCATTTTCTCGGCAATAGACACAGCGCATGACACGTAAGTACTCGGTAACTCATCACCAGCAAAGCGAGGTTTGTATTGCTCCTCGATAGCTGTAGCTATTTCGATACTTTCTCCATCTTTTAGTGCTAAATAGCGACCCATGATACCTTGCGTTTCAGGGAACTCAAAAACGGTATTTGTCACTAAATCACATTTAGTCAGTTTACCTGCACGCTTAGCTTGTTCAACGTTAGCACCTATTTTATCGGCAACAAAGCCAGACAAAGCTTCTAAGCGCAACGCTTTATCTTTAACTGTTCCTAATTGTTGTTGAAATAGAACGGTTTCAAGACGAGGTAAGCGATCTTCTAAACGTTGTTTTAAATCAGATTGATAAAAGAATTCCGCATCCGCAAGGCGAGGGCGAACAACCTTTTCATTACCTGAAATCACCACTTGTGGGTCTTTTGATTCAATATTTGCCACAAAAATAAAATTTGGTAGCAGTTTGCCTTGCTTATCGTAAACTGGGAAATATTTTTGATCGCCTTTCATGGTATAGACCAATGATTCGGCAGGTACAGCTAAAAAGCGTTCTTCAAATTTAGCTGTTAACACTACTGGCCATTCAACTAAAGAAGACACTTCCTCAAGTAAACTGTCGGTTAAATCTGCTTTACCATTCAGTTTAGCTGCAGCAGCTTGAGCTTGTTGTTTGATGATAGCTTTACGTTTATCATAATCCGCGATGACTTTACCTCGTTGCTCTAAAATATCAGGATATTGATCAGCATTATCGATAGTAAATTCTTGTTCCCCCATAAAGCGATGACCACGAATTACTCGGTTAGATTCAATGTCTAAAATAATACCAGGCACTAAATCTTCACCATAAAGCATCGTTACAGTATGACTTGGTCGAATAAACTCAACTTGACGGGCAGCCCAACGCATCGGTTTAGGAATGGGTAATTTGCTTAATGCATTTTTTACCATTTCACACAATAAATTAACTACAGGCTGGCCTTTTTGATTTTGCGTATAACAAAGCCATTCTCCCTTATCAGTTTGGATCCGTTGAGCCTGCACTACGCTAATACCACATCCGCGAGCCCATCCTTCCGCTGCTTTGGTTGGATTGCCATTTGCATCAAATGCAGCACTCACTGCTGGACCACGTTTCAGGATTTGGCTATCTGGCTGTGTATCATTTAAATTCAATACTTTTAATGCTAAACGACGAGGCGATGCATACCAAAGTACTTCACCGTGTTCCAATTTGGCATTATCAAGTTGTTCAATAAAATTCGCTGCAAAACTCTCAGCTAATGTTCGGAGTGATTTTGGAGGTAACTCTTCAGTACCAATTTCCACTAAAAATGTTTTTTGCATAATCTTTAAATTCCTACTTTGCTACGCTTGGGTTAGAACGTGAATTTTGGCACATAGGGAAGCCGAGTGCTTCGCGTGATGCATAGTATGCTTCAGCCACCATTTTGGTTAATGTTCTGATTCGTAAAATATACCGTTGCCTTTCAGTAACTGAAATTGCTTTACGTGCGTCAAGTAAATTAAAACAGTGAGCAGCTTTTAAAATACGTTCATAAGCCGGTAATGGCAGTGGTTTTTCGAGTTCAAGTAAAAATTTAGCTTCTTTTTCATGCTGTTCAAAACAGTAAAATAAAAATTCAGTATTGGCATATTCAAAATTATAAGTTGATTGTTCCACTTCATTTTGATGAAACACATCGCCATAAGTTGTTTTACCAAATGCACCGTCACTCCAAACTAAATCATATACGCTATCTACACCTTGAATATACATAGCGAGTCGTTCAAGACCATAAGTAATTTCACCTGTAACAGGTTTACACTCAAGTCCTCCAACTTGTTGAAAATAAGTAAATTGGGTAACTTCCATACCATTTAACCAAACTTCCCAACCTAGTCCCCATGCGCCTAAAGTTGGGTTTTCCCAGTTGTCTTCAACAAAACGAATATCATTGATAGTTGGATCCAGACCTAACTCTTTTAATGAACCTAAATATAGCTCTTGAATATTGTCAGGAGAAGGTTTTAAGATAACTTGAAATTGATAATAATGTTGTAGCCTGTTTGGGTTTTCGCCATAGCGACCATCGGTAGGGCGACGCGAAGGTTGTACATAAGCAGCATTAATAGGCTCGGGACCAAGAGCTCGTAAGCAAGTCATAGGGTGAGAGGTTCCTGCCCCGACTTCCATATCTAACGGCTGAATCACCGTACAACCTTGATTAGCCCAGTAATCTTGTAACGTTAGTATTAACCCTTGAAAGGTTTTGACATTAAACTTTTGCATGATGTTATCTTTATGGTTGAATTGATTTTTTGGTAATTTAAATAGTTTTATATTTTATACTTTTTATCAGTGCTTGTGAAATATCTAATATACTATTATGCTGCAATTATTCTTAAACCCACTGAGATGGTATACATTTTGCTTATTTAGTTATTTGTATGTATAGTATTTTATCATTTACGTTTGATAATAAATCCTAATTACAATTCTATGGCTATTTATCAAAAATTTCTTATCCCTATTTTAATTGGATTAATGCACGCCAACTTCTTGTATGCTATGGATGATAATCAGAAGTTACAAACTTTGCGCCAGTCAATTAAAGAACAAGAAATTCGTTTAGCTGAACAGAAAAAGGAAAGAACACAATTAGTGAGTGATCTCAAACACCAAGAAACTGAGATTGCCAAACTGTTGACTTCAATTGAAAAAAATAATGTCACATTGAATAAACTTAATAAGGAAATTACTCAGTTAATCAAGCAGATCGATGAGTTAAATGTTAAACAACAGCAACAAAGACGCGCATTAGCAAAGCAACTTGAAACAGCTTTTAAACTAGGTAAAAAAACAGGTTTTGAGCTTATTTTTGCTAGTGAACAAAGTGAACGTAATGAACGTCTTATCACCTATTTTGGTTACATTAATGACGCCAGAGAACAACATATTAATGCTCTGCGTGAAACTCAATTACAGCTTAACGAAAAAAAATTAGCTTTACAAAAGAAACAGGTCTCCCAGCAAACGTTACAAACAAAACAAAAGCAGGAACAAATAGGACTTGAAAAAAATCGTCAAGATAGAAAAAAAACGATTACTTCATTAGAATCATCCATGCAAGTAAATCAACAAAAACTGGCTCAATTGCATGAAAATGAGACAAAACTACAAGCAAAAATTGCTGAAGCTGAGAGAGAAAGCCGGCGTGTAGCAGAAGAAGAAGCAAGACAAGCAAAAAATATACAAGCAAAACAAAAAAATAATAATTATACTTTAAGCCCTGATGAGCGTTCGCTCATGGCTCGAGTGAGTGGCATTGGTAAACCACAACGCCAGTTTAATTGGCCTGTAAGTGGAACTGTCTTACATCGATTTGGTGAGTCACTACAAGGTGAATTATATTGGAAAGGAATGGTGATAAATGCTAAAGATGGTACACAAGTGAAAGCGATAGCCAATGGACGAGTAATATTAGCGAGTTGGTTACAAGGTTATGGTTTTGTTGTCGCAATTGAACATGGTAAAGGTGATATGAGTTTGTATGGATATAATCAGAGAGTGCTTGTGGCAGTCGGTGATAAAATTTATAGTGGTCAACCCATTGCTTTAGTAGGCTCTAGTGGTGGGCAAAATAGTTCAGGATTATATTTTGAAATTCGTCGAGATGGAAAAGCGTTAAATCCTAGTGGATGGTTAAAATAGTGGTTCGTTTACTTAGTTCAATGGCCCTCGGTCTATTATTACAAACAAGCAATGTATGGGCGGCACAGTTAGCAATTGTTATTGATGATTTTGGCTATAGGCAACATAATGAAGAACAAATTATTAAGCTTTCGCCTAATATTACTGTGGCGGTATTGCCTAATTCTCCAAATGCGCATCGTATTGCAAATATCGCTCATCAACATGGTAATGATGTGATCATTCATTTGCCAATGGCGCCATTTGGTAAGCAGCCGTTAGAAAAAGATACTTTGTATCCTTATATGGAAGAAGAGGAAGTTGATCGTATTGTAACCGATGCGGTAGCACAAGTACCTCATGCAATTGGTGTTAATAATCATATGGGTAGCTTAATGACATCCAACCAAATTGGAATGGAAAATGTTATGAAAGCACTCCGCCATCACTCAATGTTTTTTTTAGATAGTAAAACTGTCGGAAAAACAGCGGTCATAGATGCTGCAAGTATTTATGATATTCCCGTCTTAGAACGAGATGTATTTCTAGATGATAAGCAAAATGAAGCTGCTATTAGTCAACAATTCGAGTTAGCTATCAAAGTTGCACGTAAAAATGGTTCAGCCATTGCTATTGGGCACCCACATCCACAGACGATCAATGTGCTTAAAAATAAACTGGCTAACTTACCATTAGATATTGAATTAATCAAAGTCAGTCAACTTGTAATTCCATTACCAACAGAATCTAAACCAAAAGTAACATTAAAATACATTTTTGAACATTGTATAAAACGTTTAGAAGATGCATGGAATTTTAATAATGATCTAAATAAATAATTATCTTTTTTCTAATGTTCGATGGCGAATTTGTGTTTGTTTATTTTGTGCTTGAAAAAATTCAGCTAACTGTTCTGCAATAAAAACAGAACGGTGTTGTCCACCGGTACAGCCAATAGCGATAGTTAAATAACTTCGATTATTTTTCTCCAACATTGGCAACCATTGTTGTAAATAATTAGCGGTTTGATAAATAAAATTGGTTACTTCATCTTGTTTGGATAGATAATTTATAACAGGTTTATCTAATCCGGTTAGGGGTCTTAAATTGATATCCCAATGAGGATTAGGTAAAAAACGGACATCAAATACAAAATCGGCATCAACTGGTAATCCATGTTTAAACCCAAATGATTCAAAAATGATAGTCAATTCACGCTCTTTTTTACCTAAAATACGTGTTCTTAAAATGTCAGATAATTCGTGAACGGAAAGATTATCAGTATTAATTACTAAACTTGCATGTGATTTTAACGATTCTAAATAATTTTCTTCAAGATCGATTGCTTCCTCAAGTGAATATTTTTGGTTGGCTAAAGGATGGATTCGCCTTGTTTCACTATAACGACGGATAAGAGTATTACGGCTACAGTCTAAGAAAATGATTTCAGGTGTTACTGATTCAGGAAGTTTTTGCAGTATATCGTAATTAAATTCAAAATTGATAGGTAAATTGCGAATATCAATACTAACAGCAACAGGCGTATTATTATTTTTTAATGCATCGGCTAATTGCGGTAATAAAGCGACAGGAATATTATCAACACAATAAAATCCCATATCCTCTAGCGCTCGTAAAGCAATTGATTTTCCTGAACCAGAACGTCCACTTACTATCATCAGAATCACAATTAAAACTCCAATATTGATGTTTTTTTCAGTATATACTGTTTGTTTGTAAAGATGCAATTTCGTGTTGATATGAAACTGATTTAATTTTCGGTTTTAATCTTAGCAATAAGTTGTTTAAGTGCTTGTCCTCGATGAGAAATCTGGCTTTTATGCTCTTTTGTTAACTCTGCTGCACTGCAATTGAGTTCAGGTACATAAAATAATGGATCGTAGCCAAAGCCACCTGTACCTCGTGTTTCATTCAAAATGATGCCATTCCACTTTCCTAAGCAAATAATTGGTGTTGGATCATTTTCATGTCGCATAAATGCCAATGCACAATAAAAATAAGCGGAACGTTTTTCACTTGGTACATTGTTTAATTCCTGTAATAATTTTTGATTATTGTTTTCATCGTTACCTTGTTCACCTGCATAACGGGCAGAATAGATCCCTGGAGCACCGTCAAGAGCATTAACCACTAATCCGGAATCATCAGCGATTGCTGGCAATCCAGTAAATTTAGCGGTATGTCTTGCTTTTAATATCGCATTTTCAATAAAGCTTAAACCTGTTTCATCCACATCAGGTACATTGAACTCTTTTTGTGCAACAATGTTAAACCCTGCATTGGCTAAAAGGTTTTGGAGTTCATTAACTTTACCTTGGTTATTTGTTGCTAAAACAATTTTTTGCATTCTAATTTCCTTAATATAACTTGTTTGTTAAATATTATCGCTAGTGAATTTTGTGTCACTGTGGGGAGTTGATATATGCACATTTTTAAAAATTAGGTTCGCACGTAAAAGTCATGCTTTCACCTGTTTTAGGATGATTAATGGTCAGTAATTGGGCATGTAACAACAATCTTTGAGACATCGAAAATGCCTCAGGATGCGCATAAAATTTGTCTCCTAAAATTGGATGCCCAATAGCTTGCATATGAACACGTAATTGATGTGACCGCCCCGTAAATGGAAATAATTTAACTCTGGTGGTATTATTGGCATTTCGTGAAATAACTTGATATTCAGTTAATGCATGTTTACCATTTTCAAAATCGACCATTTGCCTAGGGCGATTAGGCCAATCACAAATTAAAGGCAGTTCAATTTTTCCCGTATCTTGCGCAAGATGCCCATATACAACAGCAATATAGGTTTTTTTAGGGATCCGTTCTCGAAATTGCTTTTTGATGTCTCGATCTGCTAATTTTGATAGTGCTGCAACCATAATACCACTGGTTGCCATATCTAAGCGATGAACAGACTCCACATAACTGTATTTCTGTTGTAAACGGTGAATAATACTGTCAATAAATTGAGGTTTATTGCCTGATACCGACAATATACCAGGTTGTTTATTAACAACGACAATATGGTCATCTTGATGTAGGATAGAAAGCCAAGGGTCAATGGGGGGATGATATTCCAAAAGCATTTATGTATGACAATTCTCAAAATAAAATTGCCATACATTTTAGCAAACTCAACAAAAAGTGCCAGTTTTATAAAAGTGCCTCTGGCTTGACATTATGTTTTCTTGCCGAGAAAAATTGAGCAATAAAGACAGCTAGCCCAACAAGAAAATAACAGGCGAAAATAATAATCATCCATTGAGACATTTCGATGGTTAAAAAAGTCCAAATTTTATCGGCACATGAGCCATACGCATTAAACATACTTGGTAACCATTGATTTAAAGGTAACCAAGATGGAAATTGAACGTTAATTGAACATGTATCACTGAGGTTGGGTTCAAATTGTAAATGGGCATGAAATGTGGCTAGGGTAAATCCTTTATATGCACTAATCAACCAAATCAAAATTCCGATTAATCGAAAAATAAAATTATTAGGCTTAATCAATCCAATAATGCTTGCAAGCATAATTCCAAAAATTGCACAGCGTTGATAAATGCATAATGTACAAGGGGCTAGTCCTAACCCATATTGAAAATAGAGAGCCGTTAATTCAAAAATAAAGGTAGAAAGGAATAATAAAAACCAAGCAGCTCTGCCATGTGAGTAATGATTGAGTAGTGATAACATACTATTTTATTCCTCCATATTCCGTTATAATTACCTATCTTTAATTATATCGAAAGTAATCTAACTGATTTTTTAGTGATGGTAGTGTAGTTTATTTTCGGATAATGTAAACGACTTTTATACATTGATGGCGGATTAATCACTTCTTATGGATTCAAACGTTCCACAAACTAAATTGCAAGTCTCATTTGTTACAATTTCAGAAGAAAATGCGACACAACGAATTGATAACTTTTTAATCACACATTTAAAAGGTGTGCCTAAAAGTATGATTTATCGCATACTAAGAAAAGGTGAAGTGAGAGTTAATAAAAAACGCGTAAAACCCGAATATAAATTAAATCATGGTGATGAAATTCGTATTCCTCCTATTCGCGTTGCCGAAAAATCGACCCCCGAAATTTCAACTAAGCTTAATAAAGTAGCCGATTTGGAAAAAGCAATTATTTATGAAGATGATGTGATTTTAGCAATTAATAAGCCTTCTGGTATTGCTGTTCATGGTGGTAGTGGTTTGAGTTTTGGTGTTATTGAAGGATTACGTGCATTAAGACCCGAAGCAAAATTTTTAGAATTAGTCCATCGAATTGATCGTGAAACATCGGGTGTGTTGTTAATCGCTAAAAAACGTTCTGCATTAAAAGCATTACATGAGCAGCTGAGGCTTAAACAGATGCAAAAAAATTATCTTGCATTAGTTAAAGGAAATTGGTCGTCGGAATGTAAAGTAGTGCAGGCTCCATTACTTAAAAACGTATTAAAAAGTGGTGAACGAGTTGTCCGAGTTGATAAAGAAGGAAAACCTTCTGAAACACGATTTAAAGTTGAAGAGCGATTTGATTTTGCAACTTTAATTAAAGCCAGTCCGGTTACGGGGCGTACTCATCAAATTCGAGTTCATACTCAATATGCTAACCATCCAATTGCTTTTGATGATCGTTATGGTGATAACCAATTTGATGCACTATTGGTAAATACAAAGCTTAACCGGTTATTTTTACATGCAGCAAATGTGAAATTTATTCATCCTAAAACTTTACAAGAAATGCAATTACATGCGCCTATGGATGATAAGTTACAGGCATGTTTAAATCAGCTTAGAAATGATAAATATCAACAAACAGAATCGTTAAAATAAAAAAAAGGTAGTGAGTACGAATGAAAGATCTCAATTTATACTTAATTAGACATGGGCAAACAGAGTGGAATGTTAAAGATCAAATGCAAGGATCGCAAAATTCACCTTTGACAGAGCAAGGCATTTTGGGTGCGAAAATAACAGGGAAACATTTAAAAAATGTGCCTTTTTTGCAAGCATACTCCAGTACTCAACAACGTGCTATAGAAACACGAAATTATATTGTTAACGAAAATCTTCATAATATTCCAACTTTCGAACTGTCTGATTTGCAAGAAATGGATTTTGGTAATTGGGAGGGAAAACACGTACCGACTCTTAAAAAAGAAGTGCCAGAATTTATGACTTATTTAACCGATCCCGCTAATTTTGATGCATCTGTTAATAAAGGTGAAAATTACCTGGATGTTCTAACACGAATGAAACAAGCTTTAAATACAATAATCCAACAAGTGCCACAAAATACAGGCAATATTTTGGTTGTTTCGCATGGAACGGTATTACGGTTATTACTTTGCGTATTAAATGGAGGCGATTGGCGTTTACATCGTGATGAACAATACTTTCCTCGTATGTTAAATACCAGCGTAAGTGTTGTTAATTATCAACAAGCCGATGACCAGTCAGAAGGGAAATTTACGGTTAAATATTATAACAATATAGATCATTTAACGGATAAATAATTGGCCATGTATTTTTTATTATCTCTCAAATAATGTGTTTAATAACATAAAATGAGAGATAATAAACTGGCATAACATTTATGTTTTACTGTATTGTGAATACCGTTGTTGTAGCTGTTGTAACTGTTTAATTCTAGCCTCAATCCTTGACATCAAGATTTGATCGCCTTTCGTATGATTTTTAGCATTTTGTAATATTTGGATTGAACGTTGAAATTGACCTTGTAGTGCAATGAGTTCTGCTTGAGCACTCATTTCTTTAGCTCTTGAATGCAATCCCCCATAAGCCAAAATCAGTAACTCCCAACCATTGGTATCATCATTGTGATCAAAAGTATATCGATGAAGGATACTTACGGCTTTTTGATAATTTTTATTTTGCACATAAGCATTAGCCAAATTGAGTTGTAATGCTGAACTATTTGGAGATTTTTTTAATGCAGCTTGCAATCGATTAATTGCAGCACTATTGTTATTCGTACTTAGATCAATATCTGTCATTAAATCTATGTACCAAAGATTATTGGGATCATTATCTAATAATGGTTGCAGTTGCTGTTTTGCTTTTTGATAATTACCATCTCGATAATCCGTTAGTGCAGCACCATAAATCATAGCCATTTTGCTTTGTTCATTATTGATTTTTTTGTAATCTTCAAGTAATAATTTACCAGTATTGCTATTATTATTGAGTAAAATTGCTATTCTTGCTTTGGCTAAATAATAATTAAGTGAAGGAGCAACATCTTTTTTGGAATATTGCATTGAACGATTACGAATATCGGCTAAACGACTATTTGGTAGCGGGTGAGTAAGCAAAATTTCTGGCTGCTTACTACTAAAACGGGTTTCATCCGCTAGCTTTTGCAAGAATTCCGATGAAGCATATGGATCAAACCCTGCTTTAGCAAGTGTCCTTAAACCAACACGATCGGCTTCTTGTTCATTACTTTGAGTAAAACTAATCATACTTTGCGTTGAACCAGCAATAGTACTTGTCATTGCCATCATCCCAGCTTCTGGATTGGCTAATGCTAATAGTAAAGAACCTAATGTAGCACTCCAAACATAAGGACTGTTACGATTCTGGTTTTCCATTGATCTCGCTAAATGACGTTGAGTAACATGTCCAATTTCGTGAGCCATGACAGAAGCTAATTGGCTTTCATTATTTGTATCTAATATTAATTTAGAGTGAATAACCACATTACCGCCAAACATAGCAAATGCATTAATTATATTGCTTCGTATAATATAAAAATGAAAAGGTGTTTGTACTGATTCTGCTTTTGAAACTAATTTTTTACCTAAATCATTGATATATTGATTCAAAACTGGATCGTTAATAATAGGGGCATCCGCGCGTAATAACCGCATAGAATAATCGCCCATCTCCATCTCTTGTCCTATACTTAACGTTGAAGCAGCGGTCGTACCTATATCAGGAAGATTGATATTATCGGCATAAACTAAAGGGGCATGTTGTAATAATAGTGAGGTAGATAGCACAAATGCGACTGTTTTTTTTAACATTATTTCAACCTATAGGAATATGAATATTTGACAATTATCATTTTAGATGAAAAAAAACACAATTTCACTTTGATTTATTAATCAATCTATAAATATATCAGGTTTTGAGGATAAAAAATAATAAAATAATAAAATATTATAATACTGCGGCTCGAATTTTTTCGATATCTACATTTTTGATGTATTTAACAATATTAGGATAAACATTATAGTGATGACCAAATTCTGGGTTCATTAATTCATCAATGGCTTGAGATTTTGACCAATTTTGGAAGACTATACGATACATAGCCACAGCAACACCAGTACGATCGCTACCATGCCAACAATGAATTAAGACTGGTTTGGGTGATTGTTTAAAAGCTCTGAGTATCTCAATCATTTTTTCGTCGGTAATATTGCCAGCCCGTACCTTGATCCAAACTTCGGAAAGAACAGTATTTTCTAACTTATCTCGATTACTATGCAATAAACGCAAGTTGATAATGGTTTTAAAACCTAACTTACTAAGATATTGTATCTGTTTTCGAGTAGGCTGTTCTGATCGTGAAAGATCGTTCGAGATTTTATAAAAATTATTGGGTAAATTATTGCTAGGTTTCATATTAAATTGGCAGTCAAATATCCTGAAAAAGACACAACACAACACAACATGAATAAATTTGTTATTTTTACGTTGATAAAGCAATAACAAGGACTTAATTGTTGTGTTGTGACAGCATAAATATGTGCAATTTATCTATTAATTTTATACCAATTGACGACGGTTTTGGATAAATTCAATGATGCTTTCAATTTTTACCATTTCTTTATCCCCTCCACAGCGGTGTTTATATTCCACTTCGCCATTTTCAAGATTTCGTTCACCAATAACAATGGTATGTGGAATTCCTATTAACTCAGCATCGGCAAACATCACACCTGGTCGCTCTTTACGATCATCAAGCAACACTTCAATACCTGTAGCTTGTAAATCCGCATAAAGTCTTTCAGCTGTTGCTTGTACTTTTTCAGATTTATGCATGTTCATAGGAATAATGACAACACTAAATGGAGCGATGGCTTCTGGCCATACAATACCACGTTCATCATGGCATTGTTCAATTGCTGCGGCCACAATGCGACTGACACCAATGCCGTAACACCCCATAATCATAACATGGTTTTGTCCATCCTCGCCTTGAACCGTAGCTTTCATGGCTTCTGAATACTTAGTTCCAAGTTGGAAAATGTGCCCAACTTCAATGCCGCGTTTAATTTGTAATGTGCCTTTACCATCAGGACTCATATCACCTTCAACCACATTACGAATATCTTCAATGCGTGGAAGAGCAATATCTCGTTCCCAATTAATATTAAAGTAATGTTTATGATCAATATTCGCTCCAGCACTAAAATCACTCATTACTGCGACATCCCGGTCAATAATAATTGGCATATTTAGGTTAATTGGACCTAATGATCCAGGACCAGCATTAACAATAGCGCGAATTTCTTCATCAGTTGCAAATTCTAATGGTGAAGCAACAATGTCAATTTTTTCAGCTTTGATTTCATTTAAAGTGTGATCACCACGCACTAATAATGCGACTAATTGATGACCACTTTCTTTAGTTGCTTTTACCATTAATGTTTTAACCGTTTTTTCAATTGGTAAATTGAACTGTTGAACTAATTCATCAATGGTTTTAGCATTTGGAGTATCCACAATTTCCATTACTTTTGTTGGCGCTGCACGGTTTTGAGTCGGTGCTAATGCTTGGGCCATTTCGATATTGGCTGCATAATCTGATTCAGTTGAAAAAACAATATCATCTTCACCACTATCAGCTAAGACTTGGAATTCGTGTGACCAATTACCTCCAATTGATCCGGTATCGGCACGTACTGCTCTAAAGTTTAAGCCTGCGCGAGTAAATACTGCACTATAAGCTTTGTACATGTCATCATAAGTTTCTTGTAATGATGCTTGTGACGTATGGAATGAATAAGCATCTTTCATAATAAACTCACGTGAACGCATTACACCAAAACGTGGGCGAACTTCATCACGGAATTTGGTTTGAATTTGATAAACATTCAATGGTAGTTGCTTATAGGAACTAACTTCATTGCGTAGTAAGTCGGTAATCACTTCCTCATGTGTTGGTCCTAATACAAAGTCGCGATGACCTCGGTCTTTAATACGTAATAGCTCTGGGCCATATTGTTCCCAACGTCCACTTTCTTGCCAAATATCAGCAGGTTGGACAACAGGCATTAGTACTTCAATTGCACCAGCTTTATTCATTTCCTCTCGGACAATGTTTTCAACTTTTTTAAGTACACGATAACCAGTTGGCAACCAAGTATATAAACCTGCCGCAACTTTTCGAATCATACCGGCACGTAACATTAATTGATGACTAATTACTTCAGCATCAGCTGGCGTTTCTTTTAACGTAGAAAGAAGATATTTACTGGTTCGCATGAATTTATCCCGAAAAATAATTTACTTATAAATATACTAAAAATGCTTGCTAGTTTAGCAGTACCCAGCGCAACACTAAAGTAATTTTATCGTTATTTTTGATGTGAAATAGATAATAAAAACCTTAATAGCCTTTCAAATAACACAAGCGACTTGCGATCAATGCCAAATCTAATTCTAATTTAAATTGCATTATAATTTTTTGGCCAATTGAAAATTGTTGGTAATTTTATAAATATTTTGTATTAAAATTGATGCTTTAATTTTTTTGGCAACACTAAGTATCAAAATAGATATATTTTTAAAATATATGATATTGATTATATTTAACTTATTATGTTTATGTGACAAAGATCACGTTGATAAGGATATTAAGTTGATATCATATGCGCAAAATTTTTAAACATAAGGAGTAGTTTAATATGGACCAATTAACCATTAATGAGGGGATAACAATTTCTAAAGAGGATGCGGCATTATCTAAATGGCGTAAAAGCGATACTCTATGGATGCTAAGCCTTTATGGTACTGCGATTGGTGCAGGAGTTTTGTTTTTACCAATTAATGCGGGTGTTGGAGGTTTAATTCCTTTATTAGTGATGTTAGTTCTTGCTTTTCCTATGACATTTTTTGCTCATCGAGCTTTGTGTCGATTTGTATTGTCAGGTAAAAACCGAGAAGGGGATATTACTGTTGTCGTTGAAGAAGCTTTTGGCCGCACTGCAGGTAACTGGATAACAGTACTTTATTTTTTTGCTATTTACCCCATTTTATTAGTATACAGTGTTGGCATTACTAATACCGTCGACAGTTTTATGGTGCACCAACTTGGTTTGGCTTCACTACCAAGAGTTTTGTTATCTTTTATTTTGGTCGCTTTTTTAATGTCGATTGTTCATTTTGGTGAAGGGTTTATTGTAAATGTTATGTCCATTTTGGTGTTTCCTTTCATTGCGGTATTAATGATTTTAGCATTATTTTTAATTCCTGAATGGAATGGTGAAATTTTTCATAATATTTCTTTTAGTAATAATGATTATAGTGGTCATGGTACTTTAATGACACTTTGGTTGGTCATTCCTGTTATGGTTTTTGCATTTAATCATTCGCCGATTATTTCTTCTTTAGCTGTTGCGAAACGTAAAGAATATGGGGAAACTTATGCTGAACCAAAATGCACTAAAATTATTGCAGTCAGTAATATTATGATGGTTGTAACTGTGATGTTTTTTGTATTTAGTTGTGCACTTTGTTTATCACCTACAGAACTTTTAGAAGCAAAAGCGCAAAATATTTCAATATTATCTTATCTAGCTAATCGCTTTAATTCGCCGGTGATTGAGTATATTGGTCCACCAATTGCCTTTATTGCTATGGCTAAATCGTTTTTGGGACACTATTTGGGAGCTAAAGAAGGGTTTAATGGTATAGTGAATAAAGCTTTACGTTGTCGTAACAAAACAATATCTGAAAACAAACTTGAAAAACTTGTTGTGTCATTTATGTTTTTAACAGCATGGGGCGTTGCAACACTAAATCCGAGTATTTTAGGTTTAATTGAATCACTAGGTGGTCCAATTTTGGCTGTCCTATTGTTCATAATGCCTATGTATGCCATTCATAAATTGCCCACATTAGCAAAATATCGTGGCAAACTGAGTAATGGATTTATTGTGATCATGGGATTCATTGCGATTTCAGCCGCTATTTATAATTTAATTTAAGATTAACCCATTATTTATTATGAATGATTTGATTTTTTAATGAATAAAATCCATGGGTATTAGCCAATAGTATGCAGGATCTATAGGTAAAATAGTGTTAATAGTGAATTAGCTTATTGGCCGTTTTGTTACAATAGTAAATTTTTAAAGATTTAGACTCGCGCCATTGAGTTGCGTTTGTATCAAAAAGGGAAAAATATGAGTTCGGTATTTGAAATATTTAAAATAGGTATTGGTCCTTCAAGCTCACATACTGTTGGCCCTATGAGAGCAGGAAAGGCATTTGTAGATCAACTGATAAATAATGACATGATGTCATCAGTTACCAAAATTGTTGCTGATGTTTATGGATCTTTATCACTAACAGGTAAAGGTCATCAAACCGATATTGCAATTATTATGGGGCTTGCCGGCGAAAAACCTGATAGGGTTAATATTGATAGTATTCCATCATTCATTGAAAGAATCAGTCAAACGCATCGCTTACCGATTTATAATAAGCGTTACGAAATCGATTTTTCTCTTGCGAGTTGTATGGTGTTTCATTCAAAATTTTTGCCACTCCATGAAAATGGTATGAAATTGAGTGCCTACAATGGTGAAACTCTGCTGTTTGAGAAAACCTACTATTCAGTAGGTGGTGGTAAAATTGTAGAAGAAGAACAGTTTGCACAGCAAAAACCAGAAACAGTAAAACTGCCTTATCGGTTTTCTTCTGCCTCACAATTATTAAAATATTGTGAAGATAATTCTTTATCAATTTCAAGTATTATAATGAAAAATGAGCTGCAACTTCATTCGTATGAAGAAATTGAAGATTATTTTTCACGCGTAGGGCAAACTATTTTAGAATGTATCAAACGTGGCATGAACACAGAAGGTTTATTACCTGGGCCACTTAAGGTACCACGCCGAGCTTTCTCTCTTTATCGGCAGCTATCAACAATGAATGATCAGATCATCGGCGATCCTATGGTGATCATTGATTGGGTGAATATGTTTGCATTTGCAGTTAGTGAAGAAAATGCAGCTGGTGGGCGTGTGGTTACGGCTCCAACTAATGGTGCTTGCGGTATTATTCCTGCTGTTTTGGGTTATTATAATAAATTTATTAATCCAGTCACGCCTGATATTTGTATTCGATTCTTTTTAACCTGTGGTGCAATTGGACAACTTTATCAAATGAATGCTTCTATTTCTGGTGCCGAAGTGGGTTGCCAAGGTGAAGTGGGCGTGGCTTGTTCAATGGCTGCTGCGGGATTAGCCGAACTTTTAGGGGGTAATCCTCAACAAGTCTGTATGGCGGCTGAAATTGCGATGGAACATAATTTAGGTTTAACGTGCGATCCTGTCGCTGGGCAGGTGCAAGTGCCATGTATTGAGCGTAATGCTATTGCAGCGGTTAAAGCTATTAATGCCACAAGAATGGCGTTGAGAAGAATAACGGCAGCAAAAGTCTCTTTAGATAAGGTGATTAAAACAATGTATGAAACCGGTAAAGATATGAATGCTAAATATCGAGAAACATCGCGAGGAGGATTGGCAATTACGGTACATTGTAATTAAGATCTCATTATTTATCTTCGTCTGTTTTATCATTGGCGAAGATAAAAATTACCCTATATACTTATTTTTAGCATTTTGTTTTTTAGAGTATCTTTTTAGTATTTCCAGCGCATGGTATTCACTTTAGAGCGTAAAAAATCATTTTCAATTAGTATTTCAACTGTTTCTTTTCTGGTTGTTCGTTGTTTTCTTTTTCGTTTTGGTTGGTCTGCATAAGTTTTGTGAATGACTTCGTTGTAGGCGAGTAGATTATTGAGTTGATCGAGTTCACCTAATCCTTTAAGAACTGAAATTAATGTTTGTAATGTGATTGATTCGCCTTGCTCAATACGTTTTATCGTTGCTATACCAATTTGAGATTTATCTGCAAGTTCTTGTTGTGATAAATTTTTTTCGATTCTAGTTATTTTTATTCGGCGACATAACAATTTAATCATATCGGTAATTTCATTCATGAAATATCCTTACTGAGTAAACTAAAACTAAAACTAAAACTAAAACTACAGGTTATATGTTGAGCTAAATTTATAATATATCATTTAGACTGTCGATGACATCACTGGCTAATAAACTGTATTTATTTCGTCTTTTTAACGCCTCATCACCCGCCAATCCATGTAAGTAAACGCTTACTGGGGCCGCTTTTATAGGTGGTAAATGTTGTGCTATAAGTCCTGCCATAATTCCGGTTAAAACATCACCTGTCCCGCCCGTTGCCATACCATTATTACCGGTTTGGTTAATATAAGTGGCGTTTTGAGGGATTGTGACAATGGTTTTTGCATCTTTAAGAACGCAGATTACGTTATAGTCTTGTGCAAATTTTTTTGCTGTCATGATGAGATTGTTTTTAATTTTTTCAATTGGTAGATTGATTAATCTGGACATTTCCCCTAAATGTGGAGTGACAATGATGGTTGAGTGCGCTTGTTTTAATAATTTCAAATTCCCACCTAAGGTATTAAGTCCATCAGCATCTATAATAATGGGAATCGTAGCGTATTGTAATACGTGCATTAATATTGTATAAGTATCTTTAGATACTCCCATTCCCGGCCCAATAACGATGACTGAGGCCCAATTTATTAATTCTTCAAGTTTTGTTGTATCAATTTGATTGGGAATATAAGGTGTAAATAATACTTCAGGTAGTTGTGTTAATAAAATATCACGATTACATATTGGTGTGTAAATACGTACTAACCCAGCACCAGTTTTATAAGCGGCTTTAGCTGAAAAGAAGGCTGCTCCGGACATATTTTCTGATCCGGCAATAATCAATACGTTACCATAGCTACCCTTATGACTATGATTCGATCTACGTGGTAATAACTGGCTCAACTCACTAGATTGATAAGTATAATGAGTTGCTGGCGTATCTGCATAGAGACCAATATCTGCAATAGTGATTTCGCCGGCTAATTCAGCTCCTGGATAAAGTGATAAACCAATTTTTGAATAGGCGAATGTTACCGTTTGTTTCGCTTTGACAGCAATACCAAGAATGTTACCCGTATTGCTGCAAAGTCCTGAAGGAATATCAACAGCAAGAACTTCAGCGTTACTCTGATTAATCAATTTAATTGTATGAAAAAAATCACCTGTAACGATACGATTAAGCCCTATACCAAAAATAGCATCAACAATCGTTGTATATTTAGTTAAGGACCCTTTGAGTGAAGTTACAAAGGTAATATTATAATGTTGTGCTATTTTGATTTGCTGTAACGTTTCATTTGAAGCCTTTTCTGGTTTGCCAATTAAATAAACATTAACATCAATGTTTTGTAATTTGAGTAAGCGAGCAATAGCAATACCATCACCACCATTCTTACCATATCCACATACTACAGCCACTTTATTTAAATTATAGTTATTTTTATTAAGTTGATTCACCACGGCTAGGGCAGCACGTTCCATGAGTACCAAGGAGGGTAAACCAATTTTATTTGAGATATAAGCATCATAATGCTTCATTTCAGACGAGGTAACTAAGTATTGCATGATACTGCCTCTTACTGTAAATGAGATGCCACATTAAGTGGCAAAATCATACAGGTAAATTCACCCATCATTAGAGTAATGATTGTTCATCCAATTGATCTTTTAGCTGTTTTTTTTTTAGGCTTTCTAAAATTTTATCATGTATTCCGCTAAAACCGCCATTACTCATAATTAAAATGGCATCAGAAGGTTTAGCGGATTTCGTTATCATTTCAACAAGCAAATCGATATCGCCAGACCAGTATGCAGGTTGAATACAACCATCAACAACATCTGCTACTAACCATGGTAATTGTTCCGGTTGGAATATAAAAACTTCATCAGCACGACCCAGTGATGGTGCCAACTCATCTTTTGATACACCAAGTTTCATTGTATTTGAGCGAGGTTCAAGAACGGCTAAAATTCGGCGATTAGCTCCAATTTTGCTACGCAAAGCTTCAAGAGTTGCCAAAATTGCAGTCGGATGATGGGCAAAATCGTCATATATTTCAATATTATTAACTTCACCATAAAGTTCTAATCGTCTTTTCGCATTGATAAACGTACTTAATGCTGCACAAGCATCCGTAGGTTGAATGCCCACATTATGAGCGGCAGCAATAGCCATCAGCGCATTATGCATATTATATTCACCCACTAAAGAATATTTAACTTCGCCCACTTTTTCGCTATTATAATAAACCGCGAAGTGGCTGGCATCACTATTAATACGTTGTGCTAGCCAACCTGTTTCAGATTCCGTAAAGCTTTGTTCACTCCAGCAACCTTTAGCTAATACTTGTTTTAAATTTACATCATCTTGTGGCGTGATGATAAGTCCTTTACTTGGTACTAAACGGACTAAATGATGAAATTGCTTTTGGATTGCACCAAGATCATCAAAAATATCAGCATGATCAAATTCTAAATTGTTCATGATTAAGGTTTTAGGGCAATAATGCATAAATTTTGATCGCTTGTCGAAAAATGAACAATCGTATTCGTCAGCTTCAATTACAAAAAAATTACCTTCGCCTAATCGTGCCGATACATCAAAATTACCCGGAACACCACCAATAACAAAACCTTGCTGATAACCTTGTTTTTCTAATATCCAATTGACCATTCCAGCAGTCGTTGTTTTACCATGGGTACCTGCAACAGCAATCACCCAACGATCGCGTAAGACATTATCATGTAACCATTGAGGGGCTGAAATATAGGGAATATTATTATCAAGAACATATTCAACGCAAGGGTTACCTCTTGATAGCGCATTACCGATTATTACCAGATCGGGAGTAGGGGTCAATTGAGAAGGATCATACCCTTCAATAATATCGATATGCTCTTTTTGCAAAAGTGTACTCATCGGCGGGTAAACATTCTTGTCTGAACCCGTTACGTTATGACCTTGCGAACGGGCTATTAATGCAATTCCTGTCATAAATGTGCCACAAATTCCTAGAATATGAATATGCATTTTTAGTCCTTAACTTTAATAAAAATGTATTGATAATAATATTTGTTTAGTTATCACTGTTGTTTTGATTGGCAATTGGATGTAATTCCGAAATGTCTGCGTAATTATAGTCGATTTTTATGGCTTATGCGATAGGCCATAAATATCTAATCAATAGTTTTGCCATTTGATTACCACGAAATTCATCTACCATTAAATGATAAACGATTTTGACATTTTTTAATGATTGATCTGGCCATTGTTGCAAGTTAGCATTAAACAATATGCCTTCAACAAGTGGTCCTCCCTTTTTGGGTTCCAAAACTAATCTAAGATGTTTTTCTGCAAACAAGCGCTGTTGATGAATAATAAATTCCCCATCAAAAATGGGTTCAGAAAAACCTTCTCCCCAAGGACCGGCTTCTTTTAAATGTTTTGCTATGACATAATTAAAATCTTTACCCTCTATTTCGCCATCTGTTTCAATGATTTGTTCTAATGGTGTCTTAATGAATTTAGTATTGACTAGCTCTTCGAAGCAAGTTTTAAATTGTTCAAAATCCTCTTCACGAATGGTTAAACCTACCGCCACTGCATGACCACCAAAATTCACAATTAAATTCGGGTATTGCTGATCAAATTCATCTAATAAATCACGTAAATGTATTCCTGCTATTGATCTTCCAGATCCTTTTAAATAACCATCTGTAGTTGAGGCAAATGAGATAACAGGTCGATAATACTTATCTTTTAATCGAGCCGATAAAATACCAATAATACCTTGGTGCCATTGAGAGTGGTAAACAATCAGTATGTCTGGAATGGCTGTTGCTTGTTTTTCAATTTGTTGAATAAATGATAATGCTTCTTTATGCATAGTTTGCTCAATCAATTTGCGATCATTATTGAGCATATCAAGATTTTTGGCTTGTTCTATAGCCGTATCAAAATCATCACAAAGTAATAATTCAACACTTAAAGACATATTATCCATTCTTCCTGCTGCATTTAATCTTGGTGCAATATAAAAAGCGAGATCTGTTGCAGTGAAAGAAGATGGCTCTTTTCTTGCAATATACAATAAAGCTTTTATTCCTTCACAACAATAGCCAGATCGAATTCGTCTTATGCCTTGATGGACCAAAATTCGATTGTTGTGATCCAGTTTTACTACATCGGCAATGGTACCTAAAGCTACTAAATCTAATAAATTGGCAACATTGTATGGTATTAAGTTATTTTTTGTATACCAATCTTCCTTACGTAACTTGGCCCTTAATGCGAGCATAAAATAAAATGCTACCCCGACTCCAGCTAAATGTTTAGATGGAAAAGAACAATTAGGTAAATTAGGATTGATTATGGCATCAGCCCTGGGTAACTGTTCTGGACATAAATGATGATCAGTAATAATGACCATTAAGTTAGCTTGCTTTGCAAACTCAACAGCTTCAATGGCAGCAATACCATTATCAACAGTGATTATCAAATCCGCACGTTGTGAAATGGCTTTTTTTACGACGCTTACACTCAATCCATAACCATCTTCAAAGCGATCTGGAATGATATAATTAACAAATTGACAGCCCATTTTTTTCAGTGCTGTTACGGTTAATGCCGTACTTGTTGCCCCATCGGTATCGAAATCACCTACAACAACAATGCGTTTGTTCTCTTTCATTGCTGAATAAAGGATTTCAACAGCATTTTGTGTGCCAGTTAATTTATCATAATTGCATAAATTACGCGTTGTATAATCAAGTTCATGCATGGATTTAATGCCACGTAATGCGTATATTCGTTGCAATAATTGCGGAATATCTTGTGATAACTCGGGAAAAGAATCAGGTAATTTTCGATGTAATATTCTATTTTTATTCATATTATAGATGTTAGCGTCAAAACGCTAACATATGTCTTTATGTTCGTTTTAATTAATAATTAAAATTGATTCGTAAAATCTTACTTAACCGATTTTTTATTTAAAATAGTAAGTAATTTATCAGCAGGGACATAGCCAGAAACAAGTTGACCATCAGCTAAAACAATGGCAGGTGTGCCAGTAATACCAATTTGTTTACCAACATTAAATTGTTGGGTTACATAAGGTATCATACTGCTTGCTGGAGAGATAGGATTATCTTTGTAAGCATTTTCAAAAGCAGCTTTACGATCCGCTACACTCCAGATTGATTGCATGTTTTTTCCAACTTCGCTATCTGCGCCAGCTCGAGGAAAAGCAAAATAGTGTACTGAAATACCTGCATCCAAATATTTATTAATATTTTCATGCAACAGTTTACAATAATGACAGGTATAATCCGTAAATACGGAAATAACATATTTTTCATTGTTAGCTTTATAGACAATAGCATCTTTCTCAATCGATTTGATTAATTTAGCATTGTGACTATTAGCGATATTTTGAGGTTCGTTGCCTTGAACATCAAAGATTGGTCCTTGAGTTAGGTATTTTCCATCATCAGAAACATAAAAAACGCCATCAGGTGTGATCACGGTTTTAAATCCATTTACTGGACTATTCTCAATTTTTATGTCTTTGGTTTGATATCCTAATTGGTTTAAGCTTTTTGTAATATCGGCATTCGCTGCTAGTACTGAAGTTGAGATCAATGCTAAACCTATACTTAAAACTATTTTCTTCATTTAATTATCCTTATTTTGTTGAGAACTATGCTCGAGGATGATGTTTGCTGTGTAACTGTTTTAATCTTTCCGTTGCCACATGTGTGTAAATTTGAGTGGTCGATAAGCTACTATGACCGAGTAACATTTGTACCACGCGTAAATCTGCACCATGATTAAGCAAATGGGTTGCAAAAGCATGTCGAAGTACGTGTGGGGAAAGTGCCTCAATGTTAATACCGGTTAGTATGGCATAATATTTAATTCTATGCCAGAAGGTCTGTCTGGTCATTTTTTTACCTAATCTGCTTGGAAATAGTACATCAACTGCGCCATTTTTTAAAAGATCATTTCGGGCATATTTAAAATAATACTCTAACCAATAAATCGCTTCTTCACCGAGTGGCACTAAGCGTTCTTTGTTACCCTTACCGATGATTCGAACGACGCCTTGACGTAAGCTCACATCACTTATTTCTAAATTAACCAGTTCAGAAACACGTAAACCTGTGGCGTAAAGAACTTCTAACATGGCTTTGTCTCGAAGCTCAATAGGATCTTCAATACTTGGAGATTCAAGCAATGCGTCGACTTGTGATTCAGTTAAATCTTTGGGCAGTTTTTTCGGTAATTTTGGTGATGATAAAACTGCTGAAGGATCATCAGTGCGATAATTTTCTTGATAAAGATACTGAAAAAATCTTTTAGTCGCGCTGAGTAAACGTGCAGAGCTACTGGCTTTATAACCATCTTGAACACGCTGCATTAAAAAATTCTGTAAATTGTTAGTTTGCGCGGTCAATAATGTTACATCTTGTTGTTGCAGTGATTGACTTAATGCAATTAAATCAAGTTTATAAGATGTAATAGTATTTTCTGCTAAACTACGTTCCAGCCATAGCGAGTCTAAAAATTGTTCAATTAACATTTTATTTTGTGCTGGTATGTTTTTATCAGATATCAAAAGTAGTCCCTACGAATAATTTGTGATAAATATTATATACCAACTGAAGATAAGAAGTTAAAGATAGGTTCAGATTATAAGGCGATATAATCTTTTTTTGATGCTCAATTACAATTAGATTTAACCAATATTTTTACTCAAAGATATAGTTAACCTGAAACTTTTTGACAAAATTAATTTCATTATCTAGTCACACTGAATTTTGTAAAAACGTTAATGTCCATTTTTAATTATACGTCATTAGCTGCATAGCACTATTAAATATCCGACGTTTCAATTTAGAAAAATCTAAGAAGCTTGATATGAGTTCTTAATACAATTTTAACTACTTTTATCATCAATTCTGACTTCGATCTCCTTGATTTTCAGATGTAATGGTAGTTTTTGTTTTAAAATAAATGATACCGGTATAACTCTTTGAATCCTTTGTTTCTGAAGCAGAAATACTTTTTTACGATAGGCAGGTTGGCAACGAATTTTAGGCTCAATTTATTAGCAAATAAGCCAATGGGCTTCTGTAATTGAAATAGGATTTTGTCTATGGTTTAGGGTGAAAATTATCTATTTGATCTCGCCATTTATTATAATTCCAAGTGACCACTTTGGTTTTCGGCGTTTCCAAATAATCTAATGCCGCTTGTTTTTCGGTTGGGGGTAAGTTGTTGCTCCAAACGATTTTGGATTTCTTTGTTATATTCCCAAACCGGTGGTAGTTGCTCTGCATCCCACGCTAAATTCCTGCCTATCTCGATAATTTTTTTTGCATAATCACTTAATAGTGACCAGGCATTGGCTTTAACCGGATCTTGCTCCCGTCCTAAACCATATAAATAGGCTTCAGTCATGCGCAATATGCCTATAATCGAGCTATGCTCTGCTATTAGCTATGCATAATCTATCGCCTGTTTTAAATTGTCTGATTTTAATACTTTGCGGTATTCGGTTAATTTATTCAGTTGCTCATATTTCTGATCTTTATATTAACGCCCTTGTTGAAATAACATACGGGCTATCAAACCTTCGTAGCAATGATAGCCACCGTCAATGGCGTAATTAAAATACTCAATACTTTTTTCTAATTGCTCATCTGTACAGGGTCTCGCCATGCCTTGTTCATCATACCTACAAGCCCCCTTACTCCAACCTTTTCTAATTGCAAAATACGGATATTTTAAATCGGCAAACTTATCCCATAAGTACCCCCGCATTTGCTCACTTTTAAATACGTAAGGTTCGACTAACGGTTTACCTGGATTATCCACTAACTGATCCCGATACTTATGCATAAATTCTGTAAATGAGATCATCCCTTTTTCTTCGTAATCTTCATCAAAGAATTTATGCCAAGTAAGAAGAGAGTAATAATATGGCATGGCATTTTTATCTTATTGCCAGGCATGTTTTAAAAATTTGATTAAGTTGTCCGGGCTAACTACCGCATGGAATACTTGATCGTCAAAAGCTGATTCATACAACTTTTTAGCTTCTTTTATATGTAATAATTGATTTTCAGGAATGGTTGAAGGGTAAATTGTAAGGTCTATAATTAAATTTTCCGGTTGATTAAGTTCATGGTTTTGTTTTTTTGAATCATCATTGCTTAAATATATAAGACCAATACCGATAATAAAACCCAAAATAATGACAAAAATGATCATTTAAGTTGTAAAAAATATTCAGGAGTGTATACCGTTTTATTCTAAAATCGTGGTAATTTTAAATTAGAAGCGTAAATTGCAATAGTGAAAAATACTTAGATTTTATGCCTTCTTTATGCCTTCTTTATGCTTTCTTTATGAGTATTTTGTTCAGAGTTTTGATTAAAAGTCACACATTAATCTATTTTTATATTTTCGTTTTTTTATATGAACTGATATATACTGCAATACGGTTTGATTTTTTTATGTTTGTTATGTTGAAACGAAATTTTCATTTTTTTATTGCATTATATGTGCTGTTTGTTGTCGGTTTTGAAACTTATACTTATTGGCATGCACAACTTCGAAGCTGGCAACCAGCAACACCAATAGGGCGTATGGTGTTTTATTACAGTTTTTTTACTGTATTATCTAACCTTATGTTGGCAATAAGTTGTTTATGGTTAGCTTTTAGCCCGAATTGTAATCGTTTTATTTTTCGAGTTATTCGATTAAATGGGTTGGTGGGGGTAATCATTACTGCTATTGTGTATAACTCGCTTTTGCGTGGCATTCATATCCCGCCCAATATATATATGCGATTAGCTAATGAAAGTTTACATGTCGTTATTCCCACATTTGGTATTTTAAGTTGGTTGATTTGGGGACCATTTCAGCGGATTAATTTTCGCGTCATTATGGGATCTTTAATTAGCATGTTAATTTATGGTGTTTATACTTTTGTACGAGGGTATTTTACTCATTTCTATCCGTATCCTTTTATCAATGTAACAAAAATCGGTTATTGGCAAGCATTGATTAATGCAAGCATTGTTATACTGGTATTCCTCGGGCTCGCATATTTATTATGGGCTATTGATTGGTTAAGAAGGAGGTAAAAATGAAATTATATATTTACGAACATTGTCCTTTTTGTGTAAGGGCTAGAATGATCTTTGGTTTAAAAAATATCCCAGTTGAGCTACATGTATTTCTAAGTGATGATTTTAAGTCTCCCGAAAGCATGATAGGTCATAAAATGGCCCCAATTTTACAAAAAGATGATGGCAGTTATTTGCCTGAAAGTTTAGATATTGTTCATTATGTGGATAATCATTATGGGAGCAAACCTATTTTAATCGGACCAACATCTGCAAATATTGAAAATTTAATTAAACAACTACAACAATATGATTATAAATTAGAGTGCCCACGCTATATAAAACTTGGTTTGGCAGAATTTACTACTCAAAGTGCAATTAACTACTTTGTCACAAGTAAAACTAAAAAAATAGGTTCGTTTGATGAATGTTTAGCACAGACGGATTCATTGGTATCTAAAATATCTAAATTATTGAATGATCTTGAACCGTTAATTATCTCGTCACAAGCGTGTAATGGGCAATTATCTTTAGATGATATATGTTTGTTTCCTGTGCTACGCAACTTAACATGTGTAAAAGGATTGTCTTTTCCACCTAAAGTGCAAAGTTATATTGAGTCGATGGCTAAATTAACTAAAGTAAATTTATTTTTTGATAAAGCGCTCTAATATCATTTAGGACGTTCTAATTTATTTTTTATTGACAGCACATCTTGGTAATAACATTTTTAGCACTTTAAAAGAGAGTACAGGTAAATAGGATAACATCCTGTACTCTATCTTTGCTTACTCGTAATTTACAGCTATTTGGTTCGAATTTATGATTAATTACCTAATTTAATATCGATCACTTCTATGTTTTGTTTACCACCATAAATATCATACCAAGGTGTCGCATACTGTTTTAAAATTTTATTGAGGTGTTCAACATTTTCACGTCCTGTTTGATCTAACCAGCGTTTAAGACCGTCTTTTCCTTCTTTGGCATAAGCTGCAACGCCTTCAAACCATGTTGCGCGACCACCTAAAATACCACTGTATTTAGCGCCGTTTTCGCCAGCAAAAATTAATTCTTGATGGAAAGTTTTAGTGGGTACACCTGCACTCAAATAAATAAATGGGCGAGTTGCTACGTCACTGGCCTGTTTAAAATAATCAGCAGCTTGTTTTTGGGTGTAAACAACAACATTATTATCATTAAATCCTTCAACATTTTTGAAAAGTACTGGGACTTCAACTTTTAGTACATCAATATAATATTGATTTTTAGTGAACTCTTTAATGGTATTAATGACTTTTTGAGGTTTTATTTTGGCAAATTCAGGGCTTTTATCATCAGTTACCACATTATCATAGACGATTGGTTCTACAAATAACGGGATATCCGCCGCTCTTGCTTCAGTACCGATACGTTCTAAAAAGGCATGTTTTTTTTCTAGAATATCTTGAGGATCATCGGGATTATAATAAACCAAAACTTTTGCGGCATCGGCTCCTTTTTTCAATAACCGTTGTAGAGAGTCTTCTGGCAAAACATCGGGTAGACGACCTGGAGTATTAGCATCATAACCTGTTTTTTCGTAGGAGATGATTAATCCAGCATCTTTATTTTTTTTAGCCATACCTTTAAAGCCATACTCTTCATCTAACAAGATAGCACTAACATATTTGGTTAATTCTTGTGAGACAAGCTCTTTGAACTCATACACCATATCTATATGATAGTGATCTTTACCTACTGCCGATTCCATCATTTTTACCATTGAACCGCGTTGGTCAATCGCTAATGCTGCAATCACACCATCTTGGTTAGATAATTGTTGCATGCGTGTGAATTTACCTCGAGTAATATGTTTTATAGCCATTTCACGACTCTCCATTTTAAAATATTTTTTGATTGTAGTTTTAATTTGTCACGGTATATTAATCATTTAGTGCTGTTTATCTAATCAAATAAGATATATTTTAAAAAAAGATTTTATATTATACCGATAATAAAATGTAGGTTGTCGTTTTAATTGATATTTTCTTTTAAAAAATAGGGTGTTCAGGTATATTAGTACATTAAAATATACTATGTGTAAAAAAAAAATTACAAGGAAGATCATGTCATACACAGCACCCATTACGTACACTCGTACTTTAAATAAACAAGATTATAAAACGTTAGCATTGTCTGCTTTAGGTGGAGCTTTAGAGTTTTATGATTTTATTATATTTGTTTTCTTTTCAATTACTATTAGTCATCTGTTTTTTCCAAATGATATGCCAGTATGGTTAAGTCAGGTACAAACATTCGGTATTTTTGCAGCAGGTTATTTAATTCGTCCCTTTGGAGGAATTATTATGGCGCACTTTGGCGATCTTTTTGGTCGAAAACGAATGTTTACGCTTAGTATACTGCTTATGGCTTTACCGACGTTATTTATCGGTTGTTTACCAACATATACCCATATTGGTGTTTTTGCTCCTTTATTACTCCTACTTATGCGATTATGTCAGGGTCTGGCAGTAGGCGGTGAAGTACCCGGTGCTTGGACATTTGTTGCTGAACACGTACCAAAAAATAAAATTGGTTTAGCATGTGGAATTTTAACCAGTGGCTTAAGTTTAGGTATTTTATTCGGATCATTGGTTTCAACTGTTTTAAATAAAAGCGTCTCTCCCGAACAATTAATTGATTGGGGATGGCGAATTCCTTTTCTTATTGGTGGTATTTTTGGTTTGATGGCAATGTATTTGCGCCGTTGGTTAAAAGAAACCCCAATTTTTCTTGAAATTCAGAAACGTAAACAGCAAGAATTGTCTAATAAAATTCCTGTTATTACCGTGATAACTCAATATTTACCCCAGACAATATTATCAATGTTACTGACTTGGGTTTTGTCTGCCGGTATTATGGTCATTATGTTAATGACCCCCATTTTATTGCAAAAAGCATTTGGTTACTCACCTATTGATGCATTACAAGCTAATATATTAGCCATCATTGGTCTGATTATAAGTTGTACTTTTTATGGCATGATGATGGATAAGTTTGCTATGGGTAAAGTCATATTAATGGGTTGTATTTTTGCTACACTTGCTATCGCTATTTTTTATTTATCATTAGATAACCATCAACTTTTATTTATCACTTATTCTCTAGCCGGATTCTGTGTTGGTATTGTTGGGGCTTTTGCGTGTTTTATGGTGAAAGTTTTTCCTGCTCAAATTCGTTATAGTGGCGTATCGTTTTCATTTAATATGGCGTATGCCATCGCAGGTGGATTAACACCTTTATTAATATCTTTTTTGAGTGACTTTGTAAGCAAAATGGCACCTGCTATGTATGTGGTTGGGTTATTTACACTAGGTGCATTAATTGGGCTATTTTTATTAATAAATAACCAGAGTCAGAAATATATTGCAAAAGATATTGGTTAATAATCATTGTGTTAAACTTAAATAAGGAGCGAGTATTTAGACTCGTTCCTTTAAGGTATATAAACATTTTTTCCTGCCCATGATCGTCCATTCTTTTCCTGACAGAATCTTTCAAAATATCTTAATACGTTGTTAACTGGCGTTAAATTTCATGATATGAATGCAAAGTTAAAATTAGGATTATTGATCGTGAAAATACTTTTGTTATCCATTTATTTGGCAAAGTTTAATTAAGTTTATAAGTATGCTTTTTTATTCAATAGAGAACAAAAAAATAAAAAACTAACCAAATTATCAAAATCTAATTTAAACACGTTTTTTTGAAATATTTCGCTATTGTTTGTCAATATGTTTGAGGTTAGATATACGTTTCAATTAGGATTATTAAATATTCAATGTTTTTAATAATTTTGTGAAATAACTCATTTTTTTTCAGCATGGTTAGGATAAAATAAACTCAGTTATATTGTATTTTCAAATTATGTAGGAGAAAAAAATGAAGGCAGCAGTTGTTAGACAAGAGTGCGATGGTCAAGTTGAAATTAAAGATATTCCACTGCGTCCATTAGAAGCAGGTGAAGCTTTAGTAGAAGTTGAATATTGTGGCCTTTGTCATACCGATCTTCATGTCGCGGCAGGTGATTTTGGTAAAAAACCAGGTCGTGTTATTGGACATGAGGGAGTAGGGATCGTGACTAAAATTGCTCCAGATGTAAAAAGCTTAAAAATAGGTGATCGTGTCAGTATTGCTTGGTTCCATGCTGGCTGTGGTTCGTGTGAGTATTGTATTTCAGGTCAAGAAACCTTTTGCCGTAGTGCTTTAAATTCTGGATACAGTGTTGATGGTGGTATGGCAGAACAGTGTATTGTAAAAGCGGATTACGCTGTTAAAGTGCCAGAAGGATTAGATCCAGCTCAAGCAACCAGTATAACTTGTGCAGGAGTAACAACTTACAAAGGTATTAAAGTTGCAGACACCAAACCGGGGCAATGGCTTGCGGTATTTGGTATTGGTGGTTTAGGCACCTTGGCAGTTGAATATGGCAAAAAAGTATTCAACAATAAAGTGGTGGCGATTAGTAATAGTGACAGCCAGTTAGAACTATGTAAAGAACTGGGTGCTGACTTAATTGTCAATCCGAAAAAAGTAACTGATGTTGGTGCTTATATTAAAAAACATACGGGTGGAGGTGTGCATGGTGCGGTAGTGACATCGGTCACTAAAACAGCCTTTAATCAAGCAATTGAGTCTGTTCGTCCTTTAGGTAGAGTGGTCGCTTTAGGTTTACCTTCTGAAACTATGGATTTAAGTATTCCTAAAACGGTATTAGATGGGATTCAAATTTTAGGTTCTTTGGTTGGTACGCGTGAAGATTTAGCTGAAGCATTCCAATTTAGTGCTGAAGGTAAAGTTGTACCAATAGTTGAAAAGCGTCCATTTGAAGACATCAACGAAATGATTAATGAAATGAGAGAAGGTAAAATTCGCGGTCGTATGGTTGTTGATATGAAAATGAAAAAACAGAGCTGATCGTTTTTCTATTTAAGTTGAAAAAGAATAAAAGCTGGCTTGATGCCGGCTTTTTTCTTGACTAAATATTGATTTATTCATTTTACTTTCGCGACTTTTACTATCAATAATATTAATCTTTCTTGTATTTTATTGATAAATCCCTATCATAAATCTATTTTGCTCGCTAATTTAATATGTTTTAAGAGGACCTGTATGGAAGATCACAATTTAGAAAATAATTTACGGAAAGATCTTGGTTTAGTTTCTGCATTGTCACTGGTGGTTGGTATGGTTTTAGGGGCAGGTGCATTTATGAAACCACCTGCCGTATTAGAAGTTGCTGGTGATTATAACTATGCATTATTAGCGTGGATTATTGGTGGTGTTTTTTCTATTTGTGGTGGATTAACACTTTGTGAATTGGGTGTTATGTTTCCACGTACAGGTGGTATGCTGGTTTATTTGGAAAAAATTTATGGCTCAAAAGTTTCCCATCTTTATGGTTGGATGATTACGGTGCTTTTTGCTCCGTCATTAGTTGGCGCATTGGTGGGGTATTTTAGTTCGGTATTTTGTCTGTTATTTGGCATAGATGATTCTTTTAAAATGGCGGTCAGTGCTGGTGTTTTAGGTTTTATTGCTGTTATTAATGCTATTGGCGTGAAACAAGCCGGTTATCTGCAAACGATTGCTACTGTTTGTAAGCTTATTCCTATTTTATTATTAGCGGTATTTGGACTATTGAAAGGCAATGGTCAAGTCGCATTATTTAGTACTAGTGGTCAAGGTATTGAAACTTATGCTCCGTTTGCTGTAGCGATTTTGGCCACTTTATTTGCTTATGATGGCTGGGCTCAAGTAGCCTCGGTTGCTGGTGAAATTCATAACCCTGCAAAAGTGTTACCTAAAGCAATCATTTTGGGTATTATATTTTTAGTTATTGTTTATGCTTGCATCAATATTGCATTATTTAAAATTTTTCCTGTACAAGAAATGGTATCACTCGGTCATGATGCATCGGCTGTTGCTTCACAACGTATGTTTGGCCATTTAGGTGGTAATTTAGTTGCTGTTGGCATTATGATCTCAATTTTAGGAGGAATTAATGGTTATATTATGACGTTATCTCGTACTATTTTTAGTATGGCAGAACGAGGAACCATCATTGGTGCACGTTATTTAAGTACAATTGATGATGATAGCCGCTCACCGGTTAATGCTATATGTGTATTAGTGATATTTTCTTTTTTATATTCGATCTTGCTTGATGCAGATCGTTTATCGGAAATCTCGATGTTTTCAATTTGGGTATTTTATTTATTAACATTTATCGGTGTTATCATTGCCCGTAAAAAGTATGCTAATGTTCCAAGATCTTATAAAGTAATTGGTTATCCAATTATTCCGATTATAGCTATATTGGGTGCTATGTATGTTATTTATGGTATGCTTGTTTATCAAACCTTTAATGGCATTGCGTCCATCATTCTGACATTAATTGGTTTACCTTTATATTATTATTACCATAGAAAGAATCAGAATAAAGAGCTTTCGCTTGGTAAAATGAAGAAATACAAAGTGAAAATGCAATATATTATCGCCATTTCTGCAATGATTATCGTTGCTCTGTTAGCTCTTTATGGTAATGTGGTTAGTAGATAATTATTGAATGTATAAAGCTTATCGTGAGATAGGTTATTTAAAAATGATAGAAATAAAAAACCGACATTAGTCGGTTTTTTTGTGCATAATTTCATCGTGATAATTTTAAAGGTACGTTGAAATTAGACCATAAATATTTTGATCATGATAAATTCCATTTAAGTATTCCGCCTGTTTAAGTGTACCTTCATAGCTAAAACCGCATCGTTTTGCAACAGCATTACTTTTTGGATTATCTACAGAGCATTTGATAACAAATCGTTTAATTATTTTTTGTGATGCATAGTGATGAGTAAGAGCTTGAATGGCTTGAGTCATAATACCTTTACCTTCTGTTCGTTTATCGAGCCAATAACCAATATAAGCGGTTTTATTGTTTTTATCTATCTGATTGAAAGACAGTAAACCGACGAGGTTATTATCCAGTAAAATTAGATAAGTTTTGGTGAGATCTATTTGATGTTCAATTGTACAATTATCTAAGAAATTTGATGTGTCTGTTTCATTACTGACAAACTTCGTCCATGCCATATATTGACTAAAATTATCACGGTTTACATCAATAATATTGTATAACTTTGTCGAGTATCGTCGATCTGGTGGGACTAAGTGAATATGCTCATTGACAAAGATGCCTTGTTGATTGGGATTTGTCATTAACGATTCCTTTAAAAGAGTACAATCAATTTTTTATTAACACAAATTAAAGAATGATATAAATATAAGTTAGTTCATGAGTTGTAATTTTAATTGTGCTGTTACTGTACTTATAAAAACCTACCAGACCATTTGATCTGGTCATTGAATTGTTATCTTGTATTAATTAGAAACTTTTACGCTTTAATCATTTGCGGTTCTTTTATGGTTAAACAAGTAATTGTGGATGACCAATAGCGTAAAGATAGCAATAATAATCACCATTATTATGTCTTTATTGAACCATTTAGCCATATTACCCAAGATAATACCAATTCCACAGAAATCAACATCTGAGAAAGTCGTATTTGCAAAACCAAGTGAACCTAAAACAGGTAATAAAAGTACCGGTAAAAATGTGACTAATAAACCGTTAGCAAATGCACCAAGTATAGCACCTCGACGTCCGCCCATTGCATTACCGAAGACACCTGCCGTTGCGCCACAGAAGAAATGAGGAACCACGCCAGGTAGAATTAATACAGCATTTAACTGACCTAATACAAATAGACCAACTAATCCACCAAGGAAACTAAATAAAAAACCAATTAATACGGCATTAGGTGCATATGGGAAAACAACTGGACAATCTAAAGCTGGTTTGGCATTTGGCACAAGTTTTTCTGAAAAACCTGTAAATGCAGGGACAATTTCAGCAAGAATTAAGCGTACGCCTTGTAGAATAATAAATACACCAGCTGCAAAGGTAATTGCTTCGATAATTGCATAAACGAGGTAATTATCACCATTACTTAATGTTGTTTGGATATAATCAGGTCCTGCAAAAATGGCAAGAATTAAATAGATAATCATCATTGTTAATGAGATTGAAATTGAGCTATCACGTAAAAAACTGAGATTTTTAGGTAAATTCATCTCTTCTGTTGATCGAGAGTTTTTACCTACGACTTGACCAAACGCTCCCGCTAATACATAACCTAAGGTACCAAAGTGACCAAATCCAACATCATTATTACCTGTAATTTTACACATATAAGGTTGAGCTATCGCAGGGAAAAATGCCATTATTAACCCTAGTACTAATGCTCCAGTAAAGACTAATTGCCATCCTTCAAAACCTGCAACAGTTAGAATAATGCTGATCATACACGCCATATAAAATGTATGATGCCCAGTTAGAAAGATAAATTTTAAACATGTAAAACGCGCAACAACAATATTCGCAATCATCCCAAAAGCCATAATCAATGCTGTTGCTGCTCCATATTCATTTAATGCCATCGATACAATTGCTTCATTATTAGGAATGATGCCTTGTAATTTAAAGGCTTGCTCAAACATCATGCCTAAGGGTGTAATTGCACTGATGAGTACGCTTGCACCACCGCCTAAAACTAAAAATCCTAAAATCGTTTTAACCGTTCCTTTTACCGTATCAGCAAATGATTTGCGTTGGGCGATTAACCCAACCATAGCAATCATGCCAACTAACACAGCAGGTACTTTTAAAATATCAACGATAAATTTAACAACTTCTTGAATCATCGCAACACCTCATTATCCGATTATTGCTTAGCAAAATGTTCAACGAGCTTGGATTCCAAATCATTGATATCAATTATATTATTTAGAACCACAAGTTTATTACTAGGAATGCCAGAGCTGTCTGCTAAATCTTTGGTCATAACAAATACATCAGCCTGTTCAGGTGTTGCTGAGGCAAGATCTGCATGTGTTACTTCTGCTTCAATACTTAATTTTTTTAGAACTTTTTTGATATTCATTTCAACCATAAAACTGCTACCAAGACCTGAACCACAAACTGCCATAATTTTCATTTTATTTATCCCTTTCTTAATGTTATTAAATTTAATAGCGATTGATTACAGCCAAAATTTGATCACTGTTTTGTGCCTTAAAAATTGTCTGCATATCGTTTGATTCACTAAACAGACCAGCTAATTGAGTTAATATTTCAATATGGCTTGTACTGTCACTAGCGGCTAACAAAGTAATTAAATATACGGGGTCATTTTCTGTTGAATTGAATTTCACTCCTTGTTTGACCAATAGCATAGATAACCCTAATTGATTGACACCTTGCTCCGGTCTGGCATGTGGCATGGCAATGCCAGGCGCCAATACGTAGTAAGGTCCAATTGATTCATGCAATTGAATAATTGCTTGGACATAATTGGGTGAAATGGCATTATTTTCTAATAATGGTTTTGCACAAATTTGTATCGCTTCTTTCCAATCTTGAACAGAATCGACAATGTTGACTGCTTGGCTGGTTAACCATTTACCTAACATTTTTCCTCCATTAAAACCGATATCAATAATAGTTACTTTAAAAACTAACATACTAAATAAGAATAGAAATAAAAAAAAAATAGAAATGTGATAGCGCTATCAAAGTTGATGAAAATTTTTCTTATTTTGTGATGGAGATAACATTTTTAATACGACGAACATAAAATAGTTATTTAGACGTAATAGTATTATGTAAATCAGAGTGAGTTCAAATGAAGCTATCACACTTATATATTATTGATTATATGCTGTCTATTTTTCGTGTTTTGCTGTCATTAATATAACATTTATTAGTAAAAGTTTAGATTAAATTCAATCGGAATAAAAGATGCAAGAAATAAAGAAGCGTAAAACAACGGGACAAATTACTTTGTTTGATGTTGCTAAATATGCAGGTGTCGGAACAATGACCGTATCCAGAGCTTTACGAACCCCAGATCGAGTTTCAGATAAACTTCGCCAAAAAATTCAAATTGCTGTTGATACGTTAGGATATAAACCCAATATTGCAGCAAGTTTGTTAGCTTCCGCATCAGCGAATCGAGTTATTGCTGTTATCACGACTAAAATATATGATCATTCAGCTCAACTATGGTTAAATTCGCTTCAAACACACTTAGCAAAAGCGGGGTATACAACCTTAATCATTGAATCTTATCATTATTACAAATTTGAATCACAAATGTTAGATGCTATATATAGTCACAATCTTGAAGCAATTTTACTATTCCAATTTGAAGATGAAGGTTTTGTTAAGCAGATTTTGAAAAATAAAATTGTTCCTATTTTGAATATTGGTAAGAATTATGACGGATTAACCAATATAAATATTGGAATAGATGACAGTTTGGCTATGTATATGCTAACTGAACATGTAATTAAAAAAGGTTATCAATACATTGGTTTACTTTGTGCTAACCAAGAATATCAAATTTTTCAACAGCGTTTACACGGATGGCATAAAGCAATGTTGGTCTATCATCTTCCTACGTATCGAATTATTAATGCCGCTAAACCAGCTAATTTTAGCACTGGAAGTGAGTTATTACCCGATATGTTATTAAATTGGCCAGAATTGGACGCATTAATTTGTACTTCCGATGAATTAGCTTGTGGTGTCCTGTATGAATGCCAACGTCGTCATATTCGAGTACCTCATCAGTTAGCGGTAAGTGGTTTTGGTGATAATGAGTTCAGCCAAGTGAGTTTTCCTGCATTAACAACCATCGCTTTACCATATAAAAAGATCGGTGAATATACGGCCACTTTGTTATTAGATAGTTTGAAGAATAAAAAAGCATCAGAAAAAACAGATTTGTCCGAATTAGCTCCAGTCATTCGATTGCGGGCTAGTGTTTAACTAGTTTTATAAGATAGATGATTTAAATTATATTACACTCGACTCGAACCTCTAATCAGTTCTCATCCTGTCAAAATACAGATAATAAAAAAGCCCACTTACTGAGTAGGCTTTTTTATTTGAAATTGGTCGGCGAGAGAGGATTCGAACCTCCGACCCACTGGTCCCAAACCAGTTGCGCTACCAAGCTGCGCTACTCGCCGTTAGGAAGCGCATAATACTGCGCTAACAAAAAAGTGTCAATACTTACCTAAAAAAATATGCTAGTTATTTTCAGATTTTGTAAATGGGGCAGGCGTTTTACCAATACGTTGATAAAATTCGATAACAAATTCTTCATAACGTTTGTTTGCTACAGCTTCACGGATCTCTGCCATTAGACGTTGGTAATAACGCAAATTATGAATAGTATTTAATCGTGCACCTAAAATTTCCCCACATTTATCTAAGTGGTGCAGATAAGATTTTGTATAATTTTTACATGTGTAACAATCACATTGAGGATCGAGCGGTGTCGTATCGTCTTTATATTTGGCATTACGGATTTTGATTACACCATTGGTTACAAAGAGATGACCATTGCGTGCATTACGTGTTGGCATTACGCAATCAAACATATCAATGCCGCGGCGAACACCTTCAACTAAATCTTCAGGTTTACCAACACCCATCAAATAACGAGGTTTATCAATCGGCAACTGCGGGCATGTACCTTCCAAAACACGATGCATATCCGCTTTAGGTTCCCCAACTGCAAGACCACCAACGGCATAACCATCAAAACCAATTTCCGTTAATCCTTTAATTGAGATGTCTCGTAATTCTTGATGGATACCACCTTGAACAATGCCAAATAGAGCATTTTTATTGCCTAGTTCATCAAAGCGTTTTCTGCTTCGTTTGGCCCAACGTAGTGACATTTCCATTGATTTTTTGACATAATCCCATTCGGCAGGATATGGCGCACACTCGTCAAATATCATGACGATATCAGAACCAAGATCATATTGGATTTCCATAGAAATTTCTGGAGATAAAAAGATTTTGTCTCCATTGATTGGATTTCTAAAATAGACACCTTCTTCTTTAATTTTGCGAATATCACCTAAACTAAATACCTGAAAACCACCTGAATCGGTTAAGATTGGGCCATGCCATTGCATAAAATCATGCAGATCACCATGTTTACGCATGATTTCTTGACCTGGTCTTAGCCATAAATGGAAAGTGTTACCTAATAAGATTTGAGCTCCCGTTGCGGCGACTTCTTCCGGTGTCATACCTTTTACCGTTCCATAAGTTCCGACAGGCATAAATGCAGGGGTTTCTACCGTATATTCGACTCCACGACGATCGAATTTCATACGCCCACGACGAGCTAAGCCGTCGGTATTATCTAATTCAAATTTCATTTATTTACCTCTTGCGACCAAATAAACAGTTTGGCGCGTATTATTGATATAATGCGTTGTGTATTATTACATTGCGATGCCTAGTTTATCGTGCTTGACTTGAATTAACAACTTTTGATGGGATTTTTAGAATTGTGAATTATGTGATATTGTTATTTTTATTATCATTAATATTTTTGTCGACCGCATGTCAAAATAACAGAAAATATTGTATGCCTAAACGCATACCATCTGAAGCAGTAAAAATTTTATCTGAACAAGATATTCTAGCAATTAGCAAGCAAGCGTGTAATGAAATGGATAATAAGGCAACGATTGCAGCTAATCATCATGCTTTAAGTAAACGGTTAACTAAAATAGCTGAAACATTGCCTAATAATATTCATAACATAAAAGTAAATTATAAAGTCTATTTAAATACTGAACCTAATGCATGGTCTACAGCAAATGGTTGTGTTCGAGTGAACAGTGGATTAATGAAATTATTAACGGATAATGAATTGCAAGCTGTATTGGCGCATGAGCACGGACATATTGCACTTAACCATGCTATTCAATCATTTCGACAAGCCCCGTATATTGAAGTTACCGATAAAGCTAATGAAATTGTTATCATTGTAAAACAAGAGATTGCTCAAAAGTATGAAATTGAGGCTGACGAGTATGCTCTTAATCTGTTATTAAAAGAAAAAATTGATCCAAGAGGTTTGGTAAATATGTTATTTAAAATGCCCATTCATGCATCAGAGCATCCAACATCTCATCCTTCAAATTTGTATCGTATTAATAATATTTTAGATAAATTAGATAATCAATAGATAGTAAAATTGATTTATTGGAAAAGTTACCAATCAAATTTGACCTATCCGCTTGATTAAGCAACTTTTCATTAAATATCGATAAGATTATAGAATTATTCATTAGATTGTTTGGTGATAAACATAGCATCACCATAACTAAAGAATCGATACTGTTGCTTGACAGCTTCCTGATAAGCATTCATTGTGTTTTCATATCCTGCAAATGCTGATACAAGCATAATTAATGTTGATTCAGGCAGATGAAAATTTGTGATCAGTGAATCAATGACATTAAAGTGGTAACCAGGATAAATAAATATCTGTGTATCAGCAAAAAAAGGAGCAATTTCTCCGGTTTTTTGTGCGGCGCTTTCAAGTGCTCTAACCGAAGTGGTACCCACAGCGATAACTTTATTACCTCTGGCTTTGCAGGCTAATACCGCTTTGACAACTTCTTCGGAAACCTCCGCGTATTCTGCGTGCATAATGTGCGTTTCGATATTTTCAACTCTTACCGGTTGAAATGTTCCTGCACCAACATGTAAAGTGACAAAAGCCATTTCAACCCCTTTTTGATTCAGTTTTTCTAATAAACTTTCATCAAAATGAAGTCCAGCCGTAGGCGCTGCAACTGCTCCAGGTACTTTATTGTAGACTGTTTGGTAAACTTCACGATCTTGGTCATCGTCAGGTCTATCAATATAAGGAGGTAAAGGGATATGTCCAATTTGATTCAAAATGGTAAGTACGTCGTCCGGAAATTGTAGTTCAAAAAGACTATCATGACGAGTTACCATAGTTACAGTAACAGTTGAGTTTTCTCCTAAGATTAATTCCATTCCCTCTTTAGGTGATTTTGACGCTTTTATATGTGCAAGTGCACGATTTCCATCTAATAATCGTTCAATGAGTATTTCAATTTTACCGCCAGATATTTTTTTCCCAAAAACACGTGCTGGTATGACTCGTGTGTTATTAAAAATAAGTAAATCGCCGGGATTAATTTTGTCTATAATGTCAGTAAAAATGCCATGGCTAATCTTACCTGTCTTTCCATCAAGCGATAAAAGTCGGCATGCACTTCGAGTTTCTGATGGATATTTGGCAATGAGTTCTTTAGGAAGTGTAAAATCGAAATCAGATAGTTGCATAAGTTTATACCTTAAAAAATGGATGATTAGTCTAAATCTCATATACTGAGTAATCAAGTAAATATTTTTCAAGTGTTAAAACAAGCAATTATTTATTGATTATTAATAAAGTTAGTTTAAAATTTCTTCGTCTAACTTAACTTATCTTTAGTTTAGATGGATATAAATAATTATTGAAATAAGGAAAATATTATGAAAAAACATCAAAAAACATTATTAGTTGCCTTACCACTAGTTGCAACCATGTCTCTCACTGGTTGTAATATGAACCCAGATGATTTAGCTAACCTTGGCATGAAAGGTCTGAAAGCTGCAACATTAAGTGATGCTGATGTTAAACAATTAAGTAAAGATTCTTGTGCACAAATGGATGCTACGTCAAAAGTTGCTTCTGCAAACAGCGCTTACTCTAAAAGATTAAAGAAAATCGTTAAAGCTTTGGGTAACAAAGTTGATGGTACGCCTATTAACTATAAAGTATATATTACTAAAGACGTTAATGCTTGGGCAATGGCGAACGGTTGTGTGCGTGTCTATAGTGGTTTAATGGACTTAATGACAGATAATGAAATTCAAGGTGTTTTAGGACATGAATTAGGTCATGTTGCTTTAGGTCATAGTAAAAAAGCCATGCAAATTGCTTATGCAACCGAAATTGCTCAAGATGCCGCATCTGCATCTGGTAATGCAGCAGTTTCTTCAATCTCTAAATCTAAATTAGGTGCTTTAGCATCTACAGTAATTAATTCTCAATTCTCACAAAAACAAGAACAAGAAGCTGATAATTACGCATTTGATTACTTAGTTAAGAAAAAAATTAATCCATCAGGACTTGCAACTGCATTTGATAAATTAGGTGGCGGAGATTCTTCAATATTAAGCAGTCATCCATCTTCTAAATCCCGTGCAGCAAATATCCGCAAAAAAATTGCCCAAATAAAAAAATAAAACTCCTTTATTTTTAAAAGCGCCATTTATGGCGTTTTTTATCTAACTTTTATGCAATTATTTTTCTACATTGATAAAAAACCATCGTCAGTGATCTTATTTTTCTTCTCCTGACCTATTAAGTAATGTTCGGTTCTTTTCTAATATTGAGTATAGTTACGATGAGATGTTGAAAAGCAATGTAGTGGAAATAATCAGTCTTACTCAATGAGAAAAGTAGATCTTATTTATAAACAGTCACTCACAGTATTAAGGTTAAATATCAAACAAATTGAAAAGCACTTGACAGAATTAATGTGCTTTATTACCCAATTTAATATTTTGATATCCTAACCCCAGCGGTGACTGGGGTTATTTTATTGTTTATAGGAAGATAAGAATTTAGCGAATCTTTCAATAGCATCTTCAAGTTCACCAATATGAGGTAAGGCGACAATCCTAACATGATCAGGTTGATGCCAGTTAAATCCAGTGCCTTGTACCAGTAATACTTTTTGTTGCAGTAAAAAATCTAAGACTAATTTTTGATCGTTATGAATATTGAATTTTTTCTGATCAAGTTTTGGGAACAAATACAAAGCACCTTGTGGTTTAGTACATGATACGCCAGGGATATCATTGAGTAATCGCCATGCCAACATACATTGATCGTAGAGTCGCCCTCCGGGAACAATAAACTCATTAATACTTTGGTATCCTCCTAAAGCAGCTTGAATGGCATGTTGCAGTGGCACATTTGCACATAAACGCATTGACGCCAGCATATTTAAACCTTCAATATAGCCTTTTACGTGCTGTTTTGGTCCACAAAGAGCCATCCACCCTTGTCGAAATCCTGCTGTCCGATACGTCTTTGATAAACCACTCATGGTTATGACAAAAAGATCGGGAGCCAAGGCTGCAATTGAATGATGAACAGCATCATCATATAAAATTTTATCGTAAATTTCGTCAGCGAAAATAATTAAATTATTTTGTCGAGCAATTTCTGCAATCTCAAGTAACACTTCCTTACTGTAAACCGCACCCGTTGGATTGTTGGGATTAATAATCACAATTCCTTTTGTTTTGGAAGTAATTTTGTGCTTAATGTCTTCTAAATCGGGTGACCAATTGGACTCTTCATCACAGAGATAATGGACTGCATTCCCTCCAGATAGACTAATTGCGGCTGTCCATAATGGATAATCAGGCATTGGAACCAAAATTTCATCCCCATTATTGAGTAGTGCTTGCATTGACTGTACGATTAATTCTGAAACACCATTTCCTATGTAGATATCTTCAACATCTAAATCTGTAATTCCTCTCGATTGATAATGTTGCATAATTGCTTTGCGAGCAGAATAGAGACCTTTTGAATCACAATATCCTTGTGAAGTGGGGAGATTGCGAATGACATCAACTAATAATTCATCTGGAGCGGTAAAACCAAACGGGGCGGGATTTCCAATATTGAGTTTAAGAATCGTTTGACCTTCTTCTTCGAGACGCTTTGCATGTTCAAGAATTGGTCCACGTATGTCATAACAAACATGATCCAATTTATTGGATTTTTGGAAATTTACCATAATTCTGCCCTTTCTATTTATTGTGATAATTTTTTATTTTTTAATTAAAAAAATAATCTACTCCTATTTCGATAATTTTTGAAGATGTTATTATAATTAGCTTAGGAAATGTCTTTTGATTGTGTAAAATTTGTGCGGGAGTGTTATGAAAACTATTTTAACGGTAATCGGTAAAGATCGAACGGGGATTATTGCAGGTATCAGTCAGAAGTTATATGAGTTAAATATTAACATTTTAGATGTAAGTCAAACGATTATGGGTGAATATTTTACCATGATTATGTTATTGGATTTATCGAAAATTGATATGTCATTTGATGATGTGAAGACTGCATTGACTCAAACGGGCGACAATCTAAAAGTAAAAGTGAATATTCAACGGGAAGAAATTTTTGATGCAATGCATCATTTATAATTTAAATTTTGTACTTTATTAAAGGATAATACTTATGGAAACCAAACAAATCCTCGAAACGATTAAAATGATTGAGGAAGAAAAACTCGATATTCGTACAATTACCATGGGTATTTCACTTCTGGATTGTATTGACAGTGATGGTGAAAAAGCACGTCAAAAAATCTATAAAAAAATTACGCGATTAGCTAAAAATCTGGTTAAAGTTGGGGATGAAATTACTTCAGAATTTGGCATTCCAATTATTAATAAACGCATTTCAGTTACCCCTATTTCGTTAATTGCTGGAGCGAGTGACGATAAAGATTATGTTGAATTTGCTAAAACGCTTGATGCAGCAGCTAAAGCTGTGGGGGTTAACTTTATTGGTGGTTTTTCAGCGTTGGTACAAAAAGGATGCCATAAAGGTGATGAAATTCTAATTAAATCAATTCCTCAAGCATTAGCACAAACAGAAAGAGTCTGTTCATCAGTTAATGTCGGCTCTACGCAAACAGGCATCAACATGAATGCTGTAAAATTAATGGGGCAGATCATTAAAGAAGCTGCGGCATTAACAGCCGATAATAGCAGTATGGCATGTGCTAAATTAGTGGTATTTGCTAATGCGGTTGAAGACAATCCTTTTATGGCTGGGGCATTTCATGGTGTCGGTGAAGCCGATTGTGTCATTAATGTGGGGGTCAGTGGTCCTGGTGTCGTTAAACGAGCGCTTGAAAAAGTGAAAGGTGAGCCGTTTGATGTTGTTGCTGAAACGATCAAAAAAACCGCATTTAAAATTACTCGAATGGGACAGCTTGTTGGTAAAGAAGCATCAGAGCGTTTAGGCGTAAAATTTGGTATTGTTGATTTATCTTTAGCGCCAACTCCTGCTATTGGTGATTCTGTTGCCCATATTTTAGAGGAAATGGGATTAGAAGCTGTTGGCACTCATGGAACAATTGCAGCACTGGCTATGCTAAATGATGCAGTTAAAAAAGGTGGTGTAATGGCATGTGGGCATGTGGGGGGCTTAAGTGGCGCCTTCATTCCTGTATCGGAAGATGCGGGGATGATTGATGCAGTAAATAATGGCGCATTAAATTTGGAAAAACTTGAGGCTATGACGTGTGTTTGCTCAGTAGGGCTTGATATGATAGCCATTCCTGGTGATACTCCAGCTGAAACCATTTCGGCAATTATCGCTGATGAAGCTGCTATTGGTGTTATTAATCACAAAACTACCGCGGTGCGAATTATTCCAGCGGTTGGTCTAAAAGTCGGAGATAATATTGAATTCGGTGGGTTACTTGGGCATGCACCTGTGATGTCAGTCAATAAATATTCCTCTAGTGATTTTATCCATCGTGGTGGACGAATTCCGGCTCCAATTCATTCATTTAAAAATTAATTCATTTTTAATAAATTGGTTGTTTATATTATACACCGTCTGTAAAAAGCAGACGGAAGTCAACCGATTTATATTCTATTCTATTCTTCCTTCAGAAATATCTTTTACTCGCTTGGTAAAATTATTATCACTGAAGTTATAACGCTCCCTATGATGTGCAATATCATGGCGACTTTTTGGTATCAAATCCATTCGTGTCTTTTATTTTTATTTCATAAAATCAATCACATCTAAACAGTACTTATTTAATTCAAGCAATAGCCAACAATCAGTATTTTAAAATTTGATGATCACAGAATGATGGAGGATGAAATGGGGAATGAATCTAGCGACCAAATTTTTTTGAAGATTTGATTCTTTTAGATAAAGACTTCCAAAATACAAATCAATTTTTTGAATTCACATTTTCTGTCTTAAAAAAGAAAAAGTATGTTACTCACTCCTTCTTAGAGGCAATTAAAAAAAGAGAATCTTCATTCCCAACCGCTTTACCTACTGAACCTTATATCGTTGCTATGCCTCATACTGACATTGAACATGTGATTAAGCCATTTATCTTTTTTACTCGACTCAAAGGAACCATTCCATGGTGTGAAATGGCAAATAACGACCATGTTTTAAATGCTAATTTTGTTTTTTTACTTGGATTTAATGAAAAAAATGGACATATTGATTTGTTACAAAAATTAATGTCCCACTTTGTCAATTCAGGTTTTTTAGAGTCGCTTTTTCATGCAAAAAACAAACATGAAGTTTTTACATTACTAACGTCGAATATTAATCTATAAGGAGGCAATATGAAAAAAGTTATTGTTGCATGTGGCAGTGGAGTTGCTACATCTCAAACTGTTGCAAGTAAAGTTACACGTTTATTAAAAGAACGAAATCTTGATGACATAAAGGTCGAAGTTGTCGATCTAAAATCGGTTGATGCTCACATCAAAAATAGCGCGGCATACATAGCGATAACCAAAATTGAAAAACAATATCCTATCCCAGTAATTAATGGCATTGCATTTTTAACGGGAATAAATATGGAAGCTGAGTTACAAAAAATTATCGATGCCTGTAAATAGGAGTGCATTATGGACTTTCTTGCAACAATGATAAATTATATTTTAAATTTAGGTGCTCCAGTCTTTGTACCTTTCATTATGCTTATTGCTGGCTTAATTGTACGAATGAAATTTAGAGAAGACGCATCAGCCGCTATTACGCTAGGTGTTGCATTTGTGGGTATGAGTATGTTGATTGGTTTTATGGTTGGTGCCATTGGCTCAGCTGCACAAACAATGATGGAACGTACAGGCATTGAGCTTAGTATTGTTGATGGCGGTTGGACGACTATGGCAAACGTATCTTGGGCTTGGCCGTATGCTTTTCTTATGTTTCCTTTACAAGTGGGCGTCAATATTTTAATGCTGGTCTTAAGAAAGACCGATACATTTAACGCTGATTTATGGAATGTATGGGGCAAAATCTTTACTGCATTTATTGTTGTCGCAGTAGCTACACCTATTTTAGGTCCTCTTGTGGCATTAATTCTTGCTTTTATTATTGCCATACTCCAAATCATATTGGAACTCAATTCTGGTGATATAAATCAACATCGTATTGAAAAATTAACTGGTATTCCTGGGGTGACGTGTACCCATCGAATGTTATTTTTCTGTGCGATTTATTATCCTTTTGATCTGCTACTTCGCAAAATCCCTATTTTAAATAAACCGATGGATGCAGCAACATTACGTGCCAAAATTGGTATTTTTGCTGAAAATCATGTTATTGGTTTTTTATTAGGCGTGACCTTTGGAATTATTGCTGGTTATGATGTAGCAGCCATCTTAATGTTAGGAGTGCAAGCCGCTACTGCATTGATGTTATTTCCAATGATTTCTAAATTATTTATGCAAGCGCTCTCGCCAATTTCTGAAGCAATTAGTGATTATATGAATAAGCGTTTTTCTGGACGGAAATTGTTCGTAGGTTTGGACTGGCCATTTATGGGCGGGGCTAGTGAGATTTGGTTTAGTGTAATTGTTGCTATTCCGGTTACTTTAATTTGGGCAGTTATTTTACCGGGCAATAAAATTCTACCATTTGCTGGCATCATTAACATTGCTCTTATTGTTCCAGCTTATATTTTGACTAAAGGTAATACTTTAAGAATGGTGATTTTAGCAATTATAGGTGTGCCATTTTTTTTATTTGTTGGTACCCAATTTGCGCCTATTATTACAGATTTAGGATTATCAACAAAAGCAATTGATATTCCAGCCAATCAATTGATTTCAAACAGCTCTATTGATGCACCGATTTTTACCTATGCGTTTTCTTTTATTTGGCAATGTTTGCAAGGTTATTTTATACCCTTAATTTTTGCTGTCTATTGGTGTGTCGGGTATTTCTTTTATTCCCGTGAGCTGCGCAGGGAAACACTACAAGATTTAGCTAAAAATAATTGATAAATGAGTATTTAAGCTTTCGTTGGAAATAGTTTTTGGTCTCTCTGATGGTAATGATCATCAGACAACGAACAAAAGGTAATTGTGATATGGTTGTTGATAAGAGAATTCATACTGTCCTAAATGCCTTGATTCAAAATCCAAGTATCAGTGGTGTAGAACTTCAAGCTGAATTTGGGTTAACACGCAAACAGCTTAGTTATACCTTTAAGAAAATTAATGATTTTCTTGAGTCTTCTAATCTTGAATTAATTAAACGTTTTAAAACAGGAAAATTTAGTGTACCAAAACATGTCATTGAAACATTTAGAGATGAACCTGTTTCCAAAACTATCGGACGTTATATATATTCGGAAGATGAGCGTGTCCATTTGCTTTTGTTCTTTTTATTAACTCGAACCGAAAGATTGTCCTTGATACATTTATCTTCCGCTCTTACTGTTAGTCAAAATACCGTTATTAATGACATAAAAAAAGTACAAATAATGATGGTGCAATATCATCTTCAAATAAGTTACGACCGTGAAAATGGTTACAGAATTGTCGGTAACGAAATTGACAAGCGTTATTTGTTGCTGGAATTAATTCATAGAATTATCAGTATGCCTATCGCAGATAAAATTTTTAAACAAAATGATATTATTACCCAAGGCGGATTAGAACAAGTAGGACAAGTATTTAGTGAAATAGAGAAAAAATTAAAAATTATTTTTACCGATGAGCAGTTACAAGAACTGACCTATTTTATTTGTTTTATGTTAAGGCGCATTGAATCGAATAAAAAAATTGAATATTTACCAAAAAATTATGCTGAAGTTGCTAATAGCCGTGATTTTCAACTAATGAAAAAGTTGATTGAAAAATTTGGTATTACCGATTTAAATGAGCAGATTTTTTTAACCATTCTTGTGCAAAGTTCAAATATCCAAACGTTATCCGATAAATATTTCCATTTAGATACAGTCTTATTGGAAAGCGCTGTTGAAGTGATTAATAATTTTGAGCAGATTAGCTGTATTACTTTTAAGGATAAAAGTGAACTTATTGAACGCATTTACCAACATTGGAAACCCGCCTATTATCGAATTCGTTACCACATTACCAATATTAATAGTGTCTATGACATCGTATTACAAGAGTTTGGTCATTTGCATGAAATGGTACGAAAAGCCATCGCACCATTTGAAAAAATTTTGCATGGTAACATGCCTGATGAAGAGGTCGCTTTTATTACGGTTTTATTCGGTGGTTGGTTAACTCGTGAAGGTTTGATAAATCAAATTAAAACCAAAAAAATCGCAATTGTTGTTTGTGAAAATAGCGCAACGGTTTCAACTTATCTTTATTTAACTTTACAGGTCTTACTACCTGAATTGCATTTCTCCGATGCGATGTCAAAACGTGAGTTTGAAAAATATAATCACTATTATGATATTGTGTTTTCAACATCATATTTATCGACGGATAAACTTTTATTTATTGTTAATCCTTCCGTTAATAATTTTCATAAAAATGCTTTTCGTAATCAGGTGATCGGTACTTTACAAGGAATTGATCCAAGCATCATTCAAGTTGAAGAGCTCATGTTAATTATTGAAAAGTTCAGTAATATAAAAGAGCGAAAAGCTTTACAAAAAGAGTTAACCGCATATTTGTATAACGATGAAGTAAATGATAATCCTTTACGCATTACTCAACAGGAAATTCCATCGCTTGCTGATTTAATGCAACAAGAACATATCAATATAGCGCAATTAGTCGATCTTTCATGGCAAGATGCACTTGAACTAGCCGCTAAGCCACTTTTAAGTAATCAATCTATTGAGCGTTGTTATCTTGAAAGAATGGTTAACAAAATTCAATTTGAACAACCTTATATTATGTTGGTGGATGGTTTAATTATTGCTCATGCTGGAATAGATGATGGTGTTAATAAAGTAGCCATGTCGTTGCTTAAATTCCCCCAGAAAATTGATATTTGTGGTTACATTCAAGCAGATTTAATCGTTGTTCTTGCGACCAATAATCCACAAAAACATCTTAAAGCTTTAGCTCAATTAAATGAATTATTAGAACTTCATGACGGAGCAGCAAATATACGAAAAGCAAACGATAGCCATGAAATTAGGAAATTGTTTGCACACTATCAATGAATATTTTGCCAAAAACAGGAGTCATAAAATGTTAGAGATTCAAAAACAGAAGGTTGTTGATATGGCACAAAAATCCAGCGAATGGGGATTATGTAAACATAAAGCTGGTAACTCAAGTGTTAGAGATGAACAAACTGGGTATGTGCTGGTAACACCAACAACCATTGACAAAAAATTATTAACCATTCGGGATATTGTGGTGATGGATCTTGATGGTAATATTATTGAAGCTGATTCAGGATTAAGACCTACAAGTGAATGTTTAATGCACCTTGAGATTTATAAAGCTCGTGAAGATATTTTTGCTGTATCACATACTCACTCTATTTTTGCTACTTCATTTGCAGTCTTATCAAGACCTATTCCAGCGGTCGTTTATGAATGTGCTATTCTTAATTTAAAAGATGGCGTTATCCCTGTTGCACCTTACGGCAGACCAGGAACAACGGAACTTTCACATAGTGTTATAGAACCCATTAAACGTGCTGATGCGATTTTAATGGAAAAACATGGCGTTATAGCTGTGGATAAAGATCCTTATGAAGCTGTTTTAAAAGCTGCTTATATTGAGGAAATGGCTGAAATTTATTATCACGCATTGCTTATCAATGATGGTAAAGATCCAGGCGGTTTTCCACCAGAAGAGTTACAAAACTGGGCGTATCCTTCACAAATCAAATTTAAAAACTAATGTTTAATATTCTTTATTTTATAACGTAATAATTCAACATTACGTTATAAAATGCAGATGTTTTCATTTATTTTGATACTATTAACTGAAAGATCTTTTTTATTGTTACTCAATAGGAGTTTTATAAACTGTTTTTACTCAATGTGATTTATTTAAATCCGCCGATGACCAGCGGATTATGTTATTTATTGCATTTGAATACATTCATTCATGTATTTTAAAATATATGCCATTGAAACCGACCCAGGATCCATATGCCCAATCGTACGGTCGCCTAAATTTTTAGCCCGCCCAAATACCGCAATCATTTGTTTGGTTTTTTCTGCGCCTTCCATTGCTGATTTAGCAATTGTTGGTAACGCTTCATTAAGTGTAAGTGAAGTTAATTCATTGGCTGCTTTTGCACCTGCTGCTAATGCATCTACCATCGTTTTATCTCCTGGTTCTGCATTACCACGTTGATATACTCCTTGCCAACCGGAATTAAGAAATTTAGCGAAGAGTTCAGAGTTTAATTCCATCGTGCCAGCAATACTTTTTCCGCCTGTCCTAAATAATGTTCCAAATATAGCACCTGAAGCTCCGCCCATACTTGTCATTAATTTTGTGCCAATTTGGGTAAATAAATCACCTATATCTTCAGGTTGAAAATTCTCATCATGGAGTAATTCAATGATAGATGTGAATCCTCGTTTTATCCCAATTCCATGATCACCGTCACCAATTATCTGATCTAAAGCTGTTAATTCTGGTTCGATTTCGACCATTCTTTGAGCAGTAAACAACATTATTTTACGAATGTGTGATAAATTCATTTTATTTTCTCCATCCAAGAGTTTGACAAGGTAGATCATAAAGACGTTGCAATTCATCATCTAATTTCATTAGTGAGATTGAAAAACCTGACATTTCAAGTGATGTACAAAAATGCCCGACAGCAATATCGTGGCTGATAATACCTCGGTTATTAAGTTCAATTCCGACTTTGCGTGTTACCACTAATAATTCTGTATTACTAAGTGCCCCTAAATTGTTAATCAGTACGCATACACGATCTCCTGTTTGAAAAGGTAAATCATCACACAGGCGATCTATCATCTCTTTGACCACTTCATCACTTGGTGTCATAGCTTGTCGATGTAATCCTGCCTCACCATGAATACCTATCCCAATTTCGATTTCATTTTCATCCAATGCAAAATTAAAATTATTTGATTGAGGTAAAGCACAGCCATCAAGTGCGACACCTATAGTGCGAACATTAACGTTAGCTTTTGATACAACTTGATAAAGATTTTCAAGATGGTATTTCTCAAATTGAGATGCAGCACCTGCAATTTTATATAAAAACATAATACCGGCTACACCACGGCGGTTAGAAAGCTTGGATAAAGGAGCAGAGGCAATATCATCGGTTGCTCGAACAGTTTTAGTGACAATGTTTTGTTCCGCTAATAATTCGGCTGAAATATCAAAATTCATCCCGTCACCTGAATAGTTACCATATAAAAAAAGGACACCTTTACCATTTTCAATGGCTTTCGTGAGTTCAATTATTTGGTCTGGTGATGGTGAAGTAAATACTTCTCCTAATGCGCAACCATCAATGCCTCCTTCACCAATAAAACCGGCAAAAGTTGGTTCATGACCACTACCGCCTCCTGAAATAACTACCACTTGTTTGTTTGAGATATGGTTACCATAAACAGCACAATAATCTGAAATAGCCGTTAATTTACCATTATAGGCATAGACCAATCCTTGCATGACTTCTTGCCTTATGTTATTTGGATCATTAAGTAATTTTTTAGGCTTACGCATTGATTTTTCCTCTTTAATTGTTCATGTTTAATGGCATTTATTGTAGGTAAAACTAAAAAATCAAACGAACACATTTAATGACAAATAATATCCCTTTGGTTGCTCATCATAGGAAGCAACCTTTTCAACCATTTATTTAATAAAATACAACATCTGTTTGTAAAAAAGTTTGAGGTTATAGGTGTATTTGTGTAAAAACATTATTAATTCAATAAGATAAAATTTATTTAAATCATTGGTTTGATATTAGAAAAATTTTTGTTAAGGGATTCTCATATAAATTGCTAACTTGCACAATAAGGTTATAATCGATTTTCAAGCATGATGATTTGATGAATAAATAGAGTAGAGAGTATGAAAAATCTTGGAGCGATCTTTACTGCATGCATTTTAATAAACATGCCAACTAATCAAGCGTTATCTGTACCTAAAACGGATGAAATTTCAATTCAATCATCTGATAAAGTCTTGTCAAAATTTAAGTTACCAGAGAAAAGTCGATTTTTTACTATCGATTTTGAAAAAACTGAAGCGTTCAATTCTAATAATATCCAGAATTTCACTGATAATTATGTCGTGCTTTATAGTAATGATTTGAATGACGCAAGAATTTTAATTATTAATGAAGTTGTCGCTAATGAAAAAGAGGCCATGCAAATATTTCTTGGGCAAGCTAAAACGCGTGGTAATCCAAAACCAGAAATCAAACTTTATAATAACGTCAAATATATTGATGGTATTGATTCCAGATTAAACAGACGTTATATTCTTGTCCAACAATTTGATGAGGCTAACAGTTTAGTAACAATAAAATCTTTAGTCTATCGACTCAATACTAAAAATACTGATTTTTTTGATATCATAAACCCCATTGAACCACAGCAACTGGTTGATGAATTAATCAATTTTGCTAAATAATCATTTGTGATTGTATTCGTATTTTGACGAGAACTAACCACAATAAAAGTAAATGTTCTCACCTTTATAAAAGGACAGTAATTAAAAAGTTATTAATAGCTTTAAAAAAAGCAGTTGAGTAACAATAAATACTAAAAATAATGGAGAAACGGTTAGAATTAAACATCTATTTTAGGATTATTACTCATGTAGAGGAGACCATCTATTGAGATTGGTTAACATATTGCGCTTGAATCTATGCGCTGTTAGTATGCTGGCATAATTTGATAGATGAATGGTAATTATGCAAAACACATTTTCAGAATCTTATTTTCAACGTTTTAGCGGAGTTGCACGATTATATGGTGAGTCTGCATTAACTTTTTTTTCTCGTGCACATGTCTGTGTGATTGGTATTGGCGGAGTAGGTTCTTGGGTTGCTGAATCACTCGCGCGTAGTGGTATAGGGCAAATTACCTTAATTGATATGGATGATGTGTGTGTTACTAATACTAATCGTCAGATTCACGCATTAAAATCTAATATTGGCAAACCTAAAACATCCGTCATGGCAGAACGAATTTTGCAAATTAATCCTGAATGTATTGTCAATGAAATCGATGATTTTATTAATATTGATAATGTTAGCCAATATTTGGGAACGAAACAAAATCCACGATATGATTATATTATCGATGCAATTGATAGCGTTCGTGATAAAGCAGCTGTCCTTGCTTATTGTAAGCGTCAAAAATTAAAAATGATTACAATAGGGGGGGCAGGAGGTCAAAAAGATCCTACACAAATAAAGATTGTTGATCTAGCAAAAACCATTCAAGATCCTTTAGCGGCTAAATTACGCGAAAAGTTAAAAAATGATTATAAGCTTAATAAAGACAGTAAAGGTAAATATTCCATCCCTTGCGTATTTTCGACTGAGCAGCTAACTTATCCAACTAAAAATGGTCAGATTTGTTTTGCTAAAAATCAAGCCGACAGTAATAAAAAAATGGACTGTGAATCAGGATTCGGAGCAATAACAACGGTAACAGCAACGTTTGGTTTTGTTGCTGTGAGTTATGTATTGAACAAATTATGTAACATATGATTCTCTCTCTCAATTTAAAAAAATAGTTTTTATTTTTTTAAAATAAATTCTTTTAAAGGACAATTAACGTTTGACTAAAAATAATTGTCTTTTGAGTTCCTATTGTAAATATTTTTCTTTATTTACCTTCTAAAAGTCTAAATATATCTATTGATTTAAAAAACAATCTTTTTTTTTGTTCATATATTATTGTATAAAGCGCAAATCTGATTTACGATAATGCCAATTTCGTTTTGTAATTATGTCTAAGCATTAAAAAGTTTCAAGGAAGACGCCAAACGATCCCGGTTTATTTTTTATATTTCAAGGAGAAATCTATGGCAGTAACTAATATGAATGAGTTAAATGAGTTAATGACTCGTGTGAAGAAAGCACAAGAAACTTATTCAAATTATACTCAAGAGCAAGTCGACAAAATCTTCATAGCAGCAGCAACAGCGGCCGCCGCAGCTCGAATCCCTCTCGCACAACAAGCAGTTGCAGAATCAGGAATGGGAATTGTTGAAGATAAAGTAATAAAAAATCTTTTTGCCGCAGAGTATATATTAAATAAATATCGTCACGATAAAACGTGTGGCGTAGTGGCTGAAAACGAACCATTTGGCACTATTACTTTAGCAGAACCTTTGGGCATCATTTGTGGTATCGTCCCAACTACCAACCCAACTTCTACCGCAATTTTCAAATCGTTAATCAGTTTAAAAACTCGCAATGCTATTGTCTTTTCACCTCACCCTCGAGCAAAAAAATCCACTATCGAAGCAGCCAAAATTGTATTAAATGCCGCAATTAAAGCTGGTGCACCGAAAGATATTATTGGTTGGATTGATGAGCCATCTATCGAATTGTCTAATGCTTTGATGCATCATGATGATATTGCAGCTATTTTAGCGACTGGTGGACCAGGTATGGTCAAAGCGGCATACAGCTCTGGTAAACCAGCACTAGGTGTTGGAGCAGGTAATACGCCAGTAATTATTGATGAAACGGCAGATTTGAAACGAGCTGTTGCTTCAGTACTGATGTCTAAAACATTCGATAATGGTATGATTTGTGCGTCAGAACAAGCGATCGTTGTAGTTGACTCTGTTTATGATGAAGTGCGTAGTTTATTATCAGAATATGGTGCATACGTTTTAAATGCTAAAGAAACTAGAGCAGTACAAGGCATTATATTGAATGATAAAGGCGCTTTAAATGCTAATATTGTAGGTCAACCAGCTATTAAAATTGCAGAATTAGCAGGATTTAAAGCTCCGGTAGGTTCAAAAGTACTTGTTGGTGAAGTAACTAAAGTTGATTTATCTGAGCCATTTGCGCATGAAAAACTTTCCCCTACTTTAGCAATGTTTAGAGCAAAAGATTTTACTGAAGCAGTTGAGAAAGCGGAAAAATTAGTAGAAATGGGGGGGATGGGTCATACCTCTGTACTTTATACAGATCAAGATAGCAACCGTGATCGTATTGATTATTTTGGCAGTAAGATGAAAACTTGCCGTATTTTAATTAATCAACCAGCTGCTCATGGTGGTATTGGTGATTTGTATAACTTCGATTTAGCGCCATCTTTAACATTAGGTTGTGGTTCTTGGGGTGGAAACTCGGTATCTGAAAATGTTGGACCGAAACACTTACTAAACAAAAAAACCATCGCTAAGAGAGCAGAAAACATGTTATGGCACAAATTACCAAGTTCTATCTATTTTAAACGGGGCTCATTGCCTGTTGCTTTAAGTGAAGTTGTCGAACAAGGCGCAAAACGAGTATTTTTAGTAACCGATAAATTCTTATTTAACAATGGTTACTCAAAACAAATCACTGATCAATTAGAATCGCAAGGCGTTATCTGTGAAACATTTTATGATGTTGAAGCCGATCCAACGTTAAGTGTGGTTCGAAAGGGTACTGAATCAATGACATCCTTCCAACCTGATACTGTTATTGCTTTAGGTGGTGGTTCACCAATGGATGCGGCTAAAATTATGTGGGTTCTTTATGAACACCCTGAGACCAAATTTGATGAGCTAGCATTACGCTTTATGGATATTCGTAAACGTACCTGCCATTTCCCTAATATGGGTAAAAAAGCGAAACTAATTTGTGTTACAACCACTTCTGGTACAGGTTCTGAAGTGACTCCTTTTGCTGTAGTTACTGATGATGCTACTGGTCAAAAATATCCTTTAGCTGATTATGCAATTACTCCAAACATGGCTATTGTTGATGCTAACTTAGTAATGAATATGCCAAAATCACTTTGTGCTGCGGGTGGTTATGATGCAGTAACTCATGCTTTAGAAGCTTATGTTTCAATTATGGCAACGGAGTTTTCTGATGGGCAAGCATTACAAGCATTAAGCATGTTAAAAGCTTATTTACCTGCTAGCTATAAAGAAGGGGCTAAAAATCCACTGGCTCGAGAAAAAGTACATAGTGCTGCAACATTAGCTGGTGTTGCTTTTGCTCAAGCATTTTTAGGTGTTTGTCACTCTATGGCGCATAAGATTGGTGCTGCATTCCATATTCCTCATGGGGTGGCAAATGCAATGCTAATTAGTAATGTGGTGCGTTTTAACGCAACCAATAAACCTACTAAACAAGGCACCTTTAGCCAATATGGTTATCCTAAAGCTGTTAGCCGTTATGCTGAGATAGCTGATCATTTAGGTTTAACTGCTGTAGCTGATAAAGATGAGAAGAAAGTTGAGAAATTAATTGGTTGGTTAGATCAATTAAGAAAAGAACTTGATATTCCATTCTCAATTAAAGAGTTTGGTGTGGATGAAAAGACCTTCTTGGCCCAAGTGGATCAACTTGCTGTTGATGCCTTTGATGACCAATGTACGGGTGCTAATCCACGTTATCCTCTAATTGCTGAATTAAAACAAATCCTACTTGATACATATTATGGTCGTGCATATCAAGATAATGGAGATATTAGCGAGGAAGTTGCTGTACATACAGCAGCCAAAGGCGTAGCAAGTACTAAGAAAAAAGCGTCAAAAAAGAAATAATTTAATACATTATTTTTGATCTAAAAAAAGCCTGAAATAGCCTAAATTTCAGGCTTTTTTGTATTTTTTGATTTATTTTTAAGCAAACAAAATAAAATTTGTTTTTTTTGCTTGCAAGGTTAAATGTTCTAGTACATAATGCGCAGCACTTAGGCCGGCTTAGCTCAGTAGGTAGAGCAACTGACTTGTAATCAGTAGGTCGCCAGTTCGATTCCGGCAGCCGGCACCATTTTCCTAAGTAGACAAATTAATAAAGATTCGGGGTGGGGTTCCCGAGCGGCCAAAGGGAGCAGACTGTAAATCTGCCGTGTCACACTTCGAAGGTTCGAATCCTTCCCCCACCACCATGTAATCTGATATTAGCAATAGCTAATCGAAGCATTTAGGTAGCCGAGTTTGAACATGCGGGCATCGTATAATGGCTATTACCTCAGCCTTCCAAGCTGATGATGCGGGTTCGATTCCCGCTGCCCGCTCCAATTGCTGATATAGCTCAGTTGGTAGAGCGCACCCTTGGTAAGGGTGAGGTCGGCAGTTCAAATCTGCCTATCAGCACCATTCTTGTTATTCTCCTAAACTTCTAAAAATATCGAATTTGCCTGCTTTAAAGCTTGTCACTATACAGCTTTATCTGTTATTATTCAGAGCTAATTTTAAGTTAGTATTATGTTGATAATTTAATATGATACTTGGTTAATGTGGTGATTCACCACCGATTTGTATTACATTTGAGGGACAATCAATGTCTAAAGAAAAATTTGAACGTACAAAACCCCACGTTAACGTTGGTACAATCGGCCACGTTGACCATGGTAAAACAACTTTAA